>JAAAOZ010000047.1 GCA_009908585.1 Chloroflexota bacterium | reverse complement strand
GATGCCGATGCGTTCCAGGACCTCCTGAGCGCGTTGCCGGTCTTCATGGGGAAAGCGGTAGAACAGGCTTTTCCATTCATTGACATAGCCTAAACGACCGCTCATCACATTGGTGATCACCTTGGAGCGCTTCACCAGATTGAATTGTTGGAAAATCATGCCAATTCTACGCCGGAAGTGGCGCAACTCCGTCTGATTCGCCTGCGTGATGTCCTCACCCTTCCACAAAATCTGTCCTTCGGTAGGCTCCACAAGACGGTTAATGCACCGCAGCAACGTCGATTTTCCAGAACCGCTCAAGCCGATGATAATCAGGAAATCGCCCTCGTTCACAGTAAAACTGACGTCCCGCAATGCGACCGTGCCATCATCATAAATTTTGGTCAAATTCTTGACCTCAAGCATTTCGCCTCCTAACTAGAGCGAAAGGGGGGACACGAATGCCCCCCCTTTACTGTGAATATCTTTGCTATCCGCTATTCCTGAAGATCCTGGATGCTCATCCCAGAAGCTTCCAGAACCTGGCGGAAGGGATCATAGAAGTCATCGCCATGTTCCTCAAGGCCGGCCCAGCTATAGGCCGTGTCCAGGGCCTCTTTGCCCTCTTCGGTCTCGGAGATAGCCACCAGCGCGTCGACAATCTGTGACTTCAGTTCTTCATCCATACCAGGGATGAATTGCACACCGTCATTGGGAATGTCAGCGGTGGTCTCAATGACCTGAACCACTTCCATGACGTCGGGGCTGTCTTCCTCAATGTTGCCACGGGCGTCGACGAAGGTCGCGCCAGCGTCACAGTCACCGCTATAGACAGCAGCGACAACAGCATCATGGCTGCCCGCGTCCACGACTTCAATATCCGAAGCCGTGTCGATGCCAGCCGCGCGCATCGTCAGCATGGGGATAATCCAGCCACTGGTGGAGAGGGGGTCGGGGCGGCAGAAGGTCGCGCCCTCGAGATCCTCGAGGGACTGAATGCCACTATCAACGTTGGCAATGATCTGACCGTTGTAGGTGGGGCTACCATAGCGCACGGCGACCAATTCGGTCTCGACGCCACAGCGTTCGTTCGCCAGGATGTAGGAGAAGGTGTTCAGGGACCCCATCTGAGCCTCGGCCGGGTCCGCGCACATGGCCTCGACGGCGCCGGCGTACTCGGTGGTTACCAGCACGTCGAAGTAGAGGCCCGTCTCTTCCGTCAACAGAGCGCTAATCTCTTCGGCGCCAGTGACAACCGTTTGGGTCTCGCCAGAGGGGACGAAGGCCCAGACAATGGGATTATCCTCGGCGCCCAGATCGGCCCCACCGCCGCAGCCCGTCAATCCTATCGCGGCCACCAACAACAACGACATCAATGCAAATAGATACTTCCGCATACTCAATTACCTCCTTCAAAGGTGTAGTTAATGATACAGTGTTATAGTAGAGCTAAAGTGGAAATTGTCAACTTAGCTCTTCAGGAATGGATTGGATTTAAAAGGTAAAATAGTATATAATATAGTTAATTCTAGGTATCCGTTTAGGCCGTTCCAAGAAAATAAGGGTCTTTTGGATTTTGCCGGGCAACCCCCTCTGTATCCCTAAAAGTAGCCAAGAATTGCGTGTTTGTGGGGATTACAGACCTTTTTCGCGTCGTTACTGGGTTGTGGGTGGGGATAACACAATTGCATCCGGCGAATTCCTGAAGAGCCGAAAATAAGTCTCCCAAAAACAAGGGGGTTCCGAGGGAAAAGCATCAGGCTTGGGAGGTTTTAATTTCTGGAACTACCTTAGTCTTGTGAGGTGCAACGCCCTTTTAGACCTATCACCAGACATATACTGCATTAGGAGTTCCTTTTCCTTCAGTTCAAGTGCGTTGCACCTGATTTGCTCATAAACTAAATGGATACAATTCTAGGCGTACTGAGAAGACACAGCCCGATAGCTGAATTGACCTATAACAATACTGTAGGAGGCAATAACATTATGAAGAAGATCAAAACATCAGAAATCACGCCGGAACACCTCTATATCTCTCGCCGCCGATTTTTGAAGGGCGCTGGCGCGCTGACCGCCAGTGCGCTGGTGTTGGCCGCGTGTGGACGTCAATCCTCGCAGGTGACGCCCATCTCGGAGACGCCAACAACGGGCGAACCCAACAAAGGTGAAGGTGACGAAGCATCCCTCACCGATGAATTGGGCGATCCGGCGACCTCGTATAAAGCCATCACCAACTACAATGACTACTACGAATTCTCAACCGGCAAAGAAGCCGTGGCCCGCATGGCCGAGGATTTCCCCACCTCGCCGTGGAAGGTCGAGGTGAGCGGATTGGTGAACCATCCGCAGACCTTCGACATCGACGATCTCCGACAATTCGAGGCCGAGGAGCGCATCTATCGCCTGCGCTGCGTCGAGGCGTGGTCAATGGTCATCCCGTGGCTGGGATTTCCGCTGGCACGCCTGCTCAAAGAGGTCGAACCAACATCGAAGGCCAACTACGTGAAATTCCAGAGCGTCTACGATCCAGAGAATATGCCCGGCCAGCAGACCCTCCCCTACCCTTGGCCCTACCTCGAAGGCTTACGGCTCGATGAGGCGATGCACGACCTGACGCTGATGGCGACCGGCCTCTATGGCGATCCGCTGCCGCCGCAGAACGGCGCGCCTGTGCGCTTGGTCGTGCCCTGGAAGTACGGCTTCAAGAGCATCAAGGCCATCGTCAAGATCGAACTGGTAGAGGAGATGCCCACCTCGCTGTGGATGGCCGTCGGTCCGAACGAGTACGGCTTCTGGGCCAATGTCAACCCGGAGGTCGATCACCCCCGCTGGTCGCAGGCCACCGAGCGACGCATCGGCGAATCGGGACGCCGCGAGACCTTGTACTTCAACGGATACGCCGACGAGGTCAGCGATCTCTACACCGATTTAGATGCGCGGAAGTGGTATTACTGATGGCCGAGTCGTCGCCCTCCCGACCCAAATCGCGGCGTCAGTGGCTCCGCGTAGCAATCCACGCGGGCGCGCTGGCGCCGCTGGCCTATCTCGCGTGGGCGTACGCGCGCGGGGATTTCTTCGTCGCGCCCATCGCCGAGATGCTCGCCCGCACCGGCCGAACGGGCCTCTATCTCCTGCTGATCAC
>JAAAOZ010000424.1 GCA_009908585.1 Chloroflexota bacterium | reverse complement strand
GGTCGCGCCTTATCCAGTAGCCTGGATCTAAGCGAGGTTCCCCACCTCATCCTAAAGCTGCTTCACGACTTGGTGCCGTATGAGCGGGGCGCGGTCTTCCTGCAACAAGACGCAAAGACACTCGAAGCCGTGGCGAACTATAACTTCCCGGATACAAAGCGCGCCCAGGAGATGAGAATCCACATCCGTGAGGACGACATATATCAGCAATTGTGCGCGACGCGCGCCCCCAAAGTCATTGACGATGTGACCCAAGAGCCGGGATGGCAACAAGTCCCCTGGCTCCCCCTAAACAGCGCTTGGCTAGGTGTGTTACTGGTCTCCAAGGATCAGCCCATCGGCATGATCTCCCTGACGCGGCGCGAGGTGGGCAGTTTCAGCGAGGCAGATGCGACGTGGGTGCAGGCCTTCGCCGCGCAGGCGAGCAGCGCTTTGGAGAACGCACGTCTCTACGCGGAGATCACCCAGTTAAACGAGACGCTGGAGCAGCGGGTACATGAGCGTACGGAAGAATTAAATCGCGCCTATCGAAATCTGGAGCGGCTGGATAAGACCAAAAGCGACTTCATCAACGTCGCTGCGCACGAATTACGCACGCCTCTGACGGTCGTCAAAGGCTATGGCCAGATGATGCGGGATAAGTTCCTCCAGGAAGACAATGCCCAACTTCAGCGCATCACCGAGGGCATCGTCGAAGGCTCCCAGCGCCTCCACGAAATCGTCAATAGCATGTTGGACATCACGAAGATTGATAGCCAAGCATTGCAGATGGTCAAGACCCCCGTCTCCATCGCGGAGATTGCAACACGCGTGGCGAACAGCTTCCTCCCGACCTTGGCCGGGCGCAATTTAAGCCTGACGACGTCAGGGCTGGACGCGCTACCAGAGATCGAGGCCGATCCCGATCTGCTCTCGAAGGTCTTTCACCATCTGATCATCAATGCGATCAAATACACGCCGGATGGCGGTCGGATCACAATCTCCGGCGAGGTACGCCACCATGAAGACCGCCCTGAAATTATGCTCACCTTCAGCGATACCGGCATCGGCATCGCGCCGGAGGATCAGGAATTGATCTTCGAGAAATTCTATCATCCCGGCGAGGTGGATTTCCACTCCTCCGGGCGAACGAAGTTCAAGGGCGGCGGGCCGGGCCTGGGCCTAGCCATCGCGCGCGGCATCGTACAAGCCCACGGCGGCGAGATCTGGGCCGAAAGCGAGAACTGCGATGAGGAAATCTGCCCCGGCAGTCAATTCTACGTCACGCTGCCATTGACGTGATCGAGAGAAGCGCAAGAAGCAAACAGGAGGCCATCATGCGTTGGACAGAGATTCGCCAGCAGTATCCTGATCAATGGCTGGTCATCGATGCACTGGAAGCTCACACACAAGGGAATCGTCGCAAACTTGACCAAATGACGGTCGTCGAAATTTGCCCGGACGGAGCCACTGCTTATGAACGATACCGTGAGTTACACCAACAACACCCTGAACGCGAATTTTACTTTGTTCATACCAGCCGCGAGGAACTCGACATCCGAGAGAGACACTGGTTAGGACTACGGAGAAAGTATGCAACTCATTCTGCATGACGATCTGCTACTAATTCAGGTAATAATAGTCTATCAAGGCTGTCAATTCCAAATCCCGAACATAGTAGTGGATACTGGTTCCGCCACTACGATGATATCCACTGATTATGCTGCTCAGGTCGGCATTACGCCAGATCCCCAAGACATTTTATACGTCGTCCATGGTATTGGCGGAACAGAAGTTGTTTTCTCTCGCCACGTAGATCACCTACGAATTGGGGCACGAGCTGTTAAAAAATTCGAGATCGAAGTTGGCAAAATAGACACTACTTTTGACATCAATGGTATCCTGGGACTGGATCTCCTCTTACAGACCAGTGCAATCCTCAACTTGGGAACACTACAAATTGACTTTGCGTAGAACAGCAATTAGCCATTGCCTAATTCAGATTTTGGGCATCATTCAATCAACCTATTCAACACAGCAAGGAGGAAACATTAACAATGATGACGAAACGACAACGATGGAACCGCCCCCCAGAGATGCACATCGATACGGACACAACCTATCGCGCCGAGATCGAGACGGATAAAGGCACGATTGAACTGGAGCTTTACCCGCAGCACGCGCCCAAGACGGTGAACAACTTCGTCTTCCTGGCGCGCGAGGGGTTTTACGATGGTGTGACCTTTCATCGCGTGATCAACAACTTTATGATCCAGGGCGGCGACCCGTCGGGCACCGGGCGCGGCGGGCCGGGCTACAAATTCGAGGACGAGACCCGGGGCAATCCGCTCCGCCACGAGCGCGGCGTGATCTCGATGGCGAACGCCGGCCCCAACACCAACGGCAGTCAATTCTTCATCACTCATGGCCCCCAGCCCCACTTGGATGGCAAACACACAGTCTTTGGTAAAGTCGTGGCGGGCCAAGATGTGGTGGATGCCATCGAACAGAGCGACGTCATGCACGAAGTGAGGATCGAAGAGGCCTAGGCCGTTCCAAGAAAATAAGTCTTCCAAAACCGCCTGTGGCCCTAAGGCCTCATGGCCATGGGAAGGCCCCATGGGCCGAGGGAGGGAAAAACAACAGGTTTGGGAGGTTTTAATTTCTGGAACTACCCTAGCGCGATCTATGGCGAATACACACCTCAAGCAAGCACAACGATACTCCATCGGCTTCCCTCGAATGCACAAGGAGGCCGGCGAATGGCGGGATTTCCTGCCGGGCCTGATCCGGCGCATCGCGCCGCTGGCCCGCGAGGTCGTCGTCGAGGAGGACATCGGCGCCGGGATGGGCATCACGCTCGCGGAGTACACCACCGGCGCCGACAACGTCCACGGCGGCTCGAACCTCGAATGCTACGAGCAAGACATCGTCATCCAGGTGCGCTCGCCGGAGGATGACGAGATGACTCGGATGCGCCCCGGCGCCATCCTCTTCTCGATGCTCCACTTCCTCACCCATCCCCAGCGCGTGACGTTGATGCAGGAACTGGGGCTGCGCCCCATCGCGATGGACAGCGTCGCCAACGACGACGGCGCGCGTCTGGTCGAAAATCTGCGCGGCACCAGTTGGAACGCGATCT
>JAAAOZ010000248.1 GCA_009908585.1 Chloroflexota bacterium | reverse complement strand
GTATCGGCCATGAATATCCTTGGCGAAAATCATATGCGGCACGCTATCCAGCACGTGGCGGAGCCAGGCCTCACTATCGCGCAGGGCCGCCTCCGCGCGCCGGCGCTCGCTCAATTCTTGCTGGAGCGACTCGTAGAGGCGCGCGTTCTGAATCGAGATCGAGGCGACGTTGGCGATAGCTTCCAAGAGGTCGAGATCCTCTGACGTAAAGGCGTCAAGCTGGCAACTCTGAACTTGCATCACGCCGATGGTCTCGCCGCCGATCTTCAGCGGCGCCAGGATGGCCGAATTCGTCCGCTGCTCCTTGACAGATGGAGGCGGCGGGCCTTCTTGCACCCCGCCCTCATCTGTGATGGTGTACTCCGTGCCATTCTCTCGACGCGACGCTCGCCAATCGGCGATGTAGAGCGGCTCTCCGGTGTGGATGACGCGACTTTGCCCCCCCTGTCCCGGTTTTGCCAGCGGGATAGGCGGCAGTTCGCTCACATCAAACGGTTCTTCGTTGTGCGTGACAAACTCAGCCTGGATGATATTCCGCGTCCGATCATAGAACGAGATCAAGAAAGAAGATACAGCCATCAAATCCTTGATGTGATCGTAGATGGTCTCATAGAGCGTGTCCAGTTGCCGTGTTTTGCCCATCGCGATGGCCAATTGATGAACGGCGAGTTGTTGTTCCAAGAGGCGCTGAATGCGAGCTTCCGCCTGCACGCGCTCATTAACATCACGCGAGACGCCTACCAAGCCGACCACCTCACCGTTCTCATCCTTGATGGGAACTTTGGTGGAGGTCACCCAGCGGAATATGCCATCCGCATATTGGATCTTCTCCAATTTATCGATCAGCGGCTGACCGGTCTCAACAATCCGCCGTTCGTCTTGAAAAGCGTCTTGAGCATGCTCCGAAGTAAAATAATCAAAGTCGGTCTTACCGACAGCATCTTGGGGCTTCTCCACCCCTAAGACCTGCGCTTCGGCGCGATTGATCCGCGTGAAGCGCGAATCCGTATCCTTGAAGTAAATCAAATCTGGCAGATTTTCCATCAGCGCGTGCAATAGATCGCGCTCTTGAGCCAATGCGCGCTTCGCCCGCCTACGTCGGGTGATATCGCGCACAACGATCAGCAACATCTCCTCACCTTCGATATTTTGCATCTGCCCTGTGACCTCCACCGGGAAGCGCTCTCCATCCGCGCGGAGGTTGAGTGACTGGACGGGACGATCGGGGACCCGCCATCCCGACGCGGCATCCTCTGGCCAGTACTCTGGCGGCACAAGATCCCCCACCGACTTGGTGATCAGTTCCTGATATGAATATCCATACATCTTACAGGCTCGGGCGTTGACATCCACTATCTCGCCGGTCACACGCTCGACGAAGATGGCATCTTGCACACCTTCGAAAATAGTGTGATAGCGCGCTTCGCTCTTGCGCAATTCGGCCTCGGCCTGTTTCTGTCGGAGAAGATAGTAGGCGATCCCCACGCCACCGATCCAACAGGAGACCATCACCGTCAGACGGATGAAAAGCGCGTGGGGCGTTATATCGAGAACCAACGCATGCCACAGCGTCTGTGATCCGGTCGTTATGTAACGCCAATGATAAAGGCTGTCTAGAATCCAAAACCCCAGACCAAACGCCGTGGCAATCCCCAAAACTCGCAGGATTAGGTAGTTCCAGAAATTAAAACCTTCCCAACCTGATGCTTTTTCATCAGAAAACAGGTCGTTTTTGGGAGATTTATTTTCTTGGGACAGCCTTAAAGCGCGTTTTTTCATGCCAACTTGCTCCCTTCCGTCATTCACGACGACAAGTTCAAGTGTACGCTCAGTGTATGGGCCACTTGGAGATTGCCCCGATCAATACCGCCGGCGAAATCTCCGTCCGTTCGGCGATCAGGGGCCTATCCTCATACGACCCGACGATGTAGGAACGCAATCCTCTCGGCTACGAAGACGGCCGCCGCCCGCCGACCAATTCGTCCTGAAACAGCCGTAATCCCTCCCAATCGCCCACCGCCGCCAACGCCGCCTGCTCCGGCCACGTCTCTGGGACAGCCATCCGAAAGCGCGGGCCGGCCTCTTCCAAGATCTCCTCCAAGCGGCCAACCCTGGTCTCGGCAAGCTGCTCAAAGGTCAGGATGCCGTGTTCGTTCAGGATTTCGGCGATTTTTGGCCCGACGCCCTCGATCTTACGGAGTTCATCCGGCTCAACAGGCGTAGTCCGCGCGCTAAAAGAGGTTCTGCCAGCTTTCGCAGCCGCCAACGAGGCCCTCAGTTCCTCGATCTCATTCTCGGCGACGGCGAGGGCGGATTGACACGTCTGGATCTTCTCGCGCTGCGTCTCAAGTTCAGCCTCGCAATCGGCCAGTTGCTCCACCTGCTGTTCATATTGAGCCACCTTCTGCTCCAACGCGCGCGCCCGATCCTGAGCTACTGCTAACGACTGCCGCAATTGCATCTCGGATTTATCCCCCTGCTGATGGCCCCTACGCCCAAGGAAATGATCCACCCCCCATTCCAACACCCCTCCCACTAACATCCCGGTGAAAAAACTTAGCCAGCGCATACGAGCCTCCTTATAACAGAGTGAATAATCAGCGAAATGGCGAATCAGCGAATGGGCGAATGGGCGAATTGTTCCTTAGCATGGGGTTGGGAGTGTGAGCATACAAAACCGTTACAGGACTTTTGTATATCAGGAAATTCGAAGCAAATCGACTGGGAAAATTGCCTTAGTTGCGCCAGAGCGTCCTTAGCCAAGTTCAAGGCAAACGAAGTTGGGGTTGATGTGGCCGATAAATTCCTTAGCGTGCAACTTCGTGGATCATAGATACCTCAGAACTGCTTCGTTTGCCCTATCACGCCGCGTCGGCACACGCGGCTTTCCGAGCGGATCGCGCCCGCCACAGCACGATTAACGCGCCGCCGAGCAGCAAGAGGCCGATGGCCTGTTGCGCGCGCAAAGGCCATCGCGGCGCCGGCGCTGCGGAGATAAGTTGTAAGTCCCACGAGCTTACATTCTCGGCGGCGAAGGCGATGCGCGCGCCGTCCGGCGACCACGCTGGATCTCGCCCGCGTGTCAACCAGATAGGCCGCGCGCCTCGGACGCTCGATTGCTCGGCTTGGACCTCCA
>JAAAOZ010000048.1 GCA_009908585.1 Chloroflexota bacterium | reverse complement strand
TAAGGTCATGATGACCGCCCAGTCGGGTCTGGATGGGAAGTTTGCGTCCTTGCGTGCGCAATTGGAGGGTAATGAGTTGCCCGCGTGCGGTCGGCAGGCGTTGGCTCAGCCGGCAGTCGTGGTTATCCCAGATCCGATCACCTTCTGCGCCAATTGTCCCCTGGCGAAAAATTACCTAGATCGGGGCGCGATGACGGTCCGGCTGGCCTCCGAAGGGCGAATTTATGGCCTCCTGGCGGTCTCCCTCCCGGCGGATCTCGCCGGGGACAGTGAGGAGCAGGCGCTGCTTCACGAGGTTGCCAGCGATATCGCCTTTGCGTTACAAAACATCGAGTTGGAAGCGGCGCGCGCGCAGGCAGAGGCGGCGCTGCGAGAGAGCGAGGAGAAATTCAAGCATCTATTTGATCATGTGCCCATCGGCCTTAGTTTGACTTTACCCACGGGAGAGGTGGATGCGAATCAAGCCTTTTACGAGATGTTCGGCTATGCTCAAGATCACGCCGCGCTTAAATGGCAGGAGGTCACCCATCCAGAGGATGTTGAAAAGAGCCAAGCGGTCATCGATGCCCTGATGGCGGGTGAAGAAGACAGCGCACGATTTACCAAACGATACGTACATAAGGATGGGAGCATCGTATGGGCCGAAGTCAGTACCTCCATACGCCGTGATGCAGAAGACGCTGTGCGATATTTTATGACGGCGGTCCAAGACATCACCGAGCGCAAAGAAGCGGAACATGCGCTGCGCGAGAGTGAACAGCGTTTCCGGCGAATTTATGAAAACATCGCGGTGGGGTTAGCTCAGATCTCGATAGACTTTGTTATCGAAAGTGCAAATAAAGCCTACTGTCGTATGCTGGGATACAGCGAAGAGGAACTAATCGGTAAGCATCTCAGAGAGATCACCCATCCAGATATATTGGAAGAAAACTTGCGCAAACAAGCTCTCCTGGCTGCTGGTGAAATTGATCATTATCGAATGGAGAAACAGTTTGTTCATAAAGATGGGCATATTGTTTACGGGGTATTAGATGCAAATTTGATTCGTGATGCGGAGGATCAACCTTTATATTTCATCGGCGGTGTTTTGGATATCACCGAGCGCAAGGAGGCTGAGGAGCGGCTCAAAGAGAGTGAACGCCAGTACCGGACGTTGGTCGAGACGATCTCTCATGGCATAGCGGAGGTGGATCTGGCGGGCCGGATGGTCTTTCTCAATGATGCTCATCAACGGATGCTGGGATATCAGCCGGGAGAGTTAGTTGGGGATTACTTCTGGGAGCATGATCCCACGCCAGGGCATACCAAGGAGATCCGAGCATATTTTGAATATCTCAAGAACGAGCAGCCCGATCCTGAACCCTACATATCTCAAAATGTATGCAAAGATGGTGAGGTCATAGATGTGCTTGTGGATTGGAACTATAAGCGGGATGAGGACGGCGTACTCCAAGGGTTTATCAGCGTCGTCACCGACATCACCGAGCGCAAAGAGGCGGAGGAGGCGCTGCGAGAAAGTGAGCGGCGCTTCAGAATTGTCTTGGAGAATTTGCCCGGCGGCCTTTTTGCTCACGATTTAGACGGTCATCTACTCTTGGTTAATGAAATGTCCGCCAGAAATACGGGGTATAGCCAGGAAGAATTACTGGATATGACCGTCGCGGACATCGATCCCAGTAGTGTCACCCGGGACGACCGGGCCCATCTATGGCATCAATTGGATGAGGGGGAGACCATCACGTTGCACTCCACACACGTTCGGAAAGATGGCTCCAAATATCCTGTCGAGGTGTACCTAAGCAATATCACGCTGAAAGGCGAGCCTATTATCCTTGGAGTTGCGATGGATATCACCCAACGCAAGCAAGCAGAAGAGGCGCTGCGCGAGAGTGAGGAACGCTTCCGAGACGTCTTCGAGACCAGCCCTATCGGCATTGCGATGGTGGATACGGCGACTCAGCTATTCTTGGATGCCAACGACGGCCTCCTACGGATTTTGGGCTATTCGCTGGATGAGCTAAAGCAATTGACCGTGATGGATGTCACGCATCTTGAGGATTGGGCACGAGAAGCGGAGATGGTTCGAGCCTATCTGGAGGGATCTGCATCCAGGTATGCGGTCGCAAAGCGCTTTATCCGTAAGGATGGCGAGATACGTTGGGTGCGTATTACGGGCGCCGTGATGACGGGGATCTCCGACGGAGAGACACCCGTGGCGATTGCTAATGTGGTGGACATCACCCAACGCAAACGGGCAGAGGAGGCGCTGCGCGAGAGCGAGCGTCAGAAGGATTTGATCCTCAACGCCAGTGCAGAAATGATCGCCTACTACGATACGGATTTGCGCGTGATCTGGGCCAATCGCGCTGCGGCCGAGTCGGTCGACATGTCTCCGGGGGATCTGGTTGACATGCACTGTTACGAGATATGGCATCAGCGAGATGAGCCGTGTCACGAGTGCCCGGTTTTGAAAGCGCGCGATCATAAAGCGCCCTGGCAAGGCGAGCAAGAGACCCCCGATGGCCGGTACTGGTATACTCGTGGGTATCCCGTTTTTGATGAAGCGGGTGAGGTCACCGCGCTGGTTGAATTTGGCCAGGACATCACCGATCGTAAGGAGGCTGAACAGGCGCTGCGCGAAAGTGAGAAGAAGTATCGCACCCTATTTGAATCGGCCTTGAACCCCATCTTCATGGTGGATGAACATAGCCAATACATCGATGCTAACCCGGCGGCCTTGGCATTCTTAGAATGTGATCGCGAGACGTTACTGGAGAAACGAGTGTGGGATTTTTCGCCGCCGGATCTTCTGGAACATCAGCAACAAGAGCATGCTCCATTTGTCGGGCGTCGGACATTGGAGACAGACTACTTTGTTCATGGGGAGATAAAGACGCTACTGCTGAACGTCGTGCCTTTGAAGTTGAAGGGTGAAACTGTTCTGTACGGCGTTGGGCAGGACATCACTGAGCGCAAGCGTGTGGAGGAGGAGCGTGCGCGCCTGACCGCCCAGGTCCGGGAGCAAGCCCAGCAGATGGAGCAGATCCTCGCCACCGTGCCAACGGGCGTGCTGCTGTTAGATGCCGAGTGGCGGGTATTGCGGGCCAATCCCACCGCCAAAAAGGATCTGGTCAAGTTGGCGGATATC
>JAAAOZ010000169.1 GCA_009908585.1 Chloroflexota bacterium | reverse complement strand
AGGGTGCGGATGTCGGGACGCAGTATCGCTCGGCGATTTTCTATCACTCCGAGGAACAGCGAGAGACCGCCGAGCAGAAGATCGAGCAGATAGATGCTTCGGGGCGCTGGCAAGGGTCGATTGTCACTGAGGTGACGGCGTTGGAGACGTTCTACCCGGCGGAGGACTATCACCAGGAATACTACCGGCAGCATCAACGACAGCCTTACTGTCAAATGGTCATCACGCCCAAGGTGAAGAAGCTGCATCAGCATTATGAGAGCAAGTTGAAGACAAAAGCGGTCGGGAGATAGATACCAGGGCTTGGATCTAGCGATCCAAGCCGAGCGTAGTAATATAGCTAAAAAGACGACCGAGGGATGAATCCCCCGGTCGTCTTGATTTTGATAGGAGCTGTGCGCGTCTAACTATCCCTTGCCGCGTCCAGCAATTTGCCGACTTGATAGTCGGAGGCATCCATCGCCTCTAGTAAGCGCTCGATGCGCGCGTAGAGCGTGGTGAACGCCTCAGCGAAGGCCTCGGTCTGATCGTAGTCCATCACGCGCTCGAGGGCGCCGAAGAACATCAGCCACCAGAGCCACTGCTCGAAGGCCTCTTGGTTGAACCAGAGGACGCCGCGATGGCGGTTGACGCCCAAGTAGGCCTGCACCTCGCGCTGGCGGAGCGCCGCGTGGAGCATTCGGTAAGCGCGGCTGCTTGGCTTAGCTTTGGAAGCCTTAGCTTCCTCGTCGCTCGCCTCTTCTTGCGCTTCCTCTTCCTTCTTTTCTGATGCTTCTGCTTCTTCTGCCAACCAATCACGATAGCTCAGCAGCATCTTGCAGACAGCGACGGAGCGCCACGCTTCGTTCTCCGGCAAGCCCATCTCCTGCATCGCGTTGGCCAGGATCTTGCCCAGCAGCCACTCATCGATCCAACTGCGGCTGACCTGGGCGTAGTCTTTCTCCTCGACCATCTTGCCCAGGGCGTGGGTGAAGAGTAGGCCAAAGATGGCGCCCCAAGTGCGACCGCCAGATAGCGCTTCATCTGGCGCAGGGTCCGATTCAGCCTCTGACGCCAACGGCGAAAGGACATAATCCATCGCCTTCTCATACGGCGCCCCACCCTCGTCTTTCATCTTCGCCAACTGCCCCGGCAGCGAGAGCACGATCTCCAGCTTGTCGCGGACCTCGGCCGCGATAGCCTCTGGATCGCCCGTCGGCTCGACGACGTCCTCAATCGCGTGCAGCAGATCCAGCATCTTATGCTCGACCTGCGCCAACACTTGCTCGCCGGGCGTTTCTCCCGGCGCAGCGGCATATTCGTCCATCAGCCAACGGAAGGCCGGCGCGCTCACCAGCATGCGGAATGGCTGATGCACCGGCGCTAAGAACAGCTCTTTCAGCGCCTCATCGATGTTGGGCACACCGCGCCCATCCAAGTAATCCGTGAGCTGCGCGTAATGGCGCCACTCGTTATCGTGCGCCACGCGGAAATCGATAAAGACGTGGACGTGATAAGCGTGCAACTCAGAATAGAATCCCTCCTCGCAGAGGCGCTTGGCGTTGCGGATGTACTCCTGCCCATCGACGGCGTCGCGGAAGATGAGGTAGGCGTTGGGATCATTGGGGATGCGCAAGCCATCGGCCAGCGTCCGTTGCTCCAGATGTTTCTCCCCATCATCATCCTTGACGGCGAAAGCCGCCGAAGTGCGGATGTGACCGCGCGTCTCGGCATAGCGGTTATGGTAGATGACCAGGGAGCGCTCGCCGCCGGTGCTGTTGGAGTAGGCAAAGACATTCTCATCCACCGCACCGGAAGGCGTGAAGAAATCATAGAGGTAGAAGTTATCCACCTCGGCGAAGAGGCGGCGCTTGTGCAGCAGCGGGAAGATCTCCCGCTCGTGACGCTCCACCAGCCAGGGATCGGGGGTCTCGTCCCAGTAGGCGCGGCGGAATTCCATGCCATACTTCTCCGCATAGCCCTCGACCTGGCCGTGGCCAAACATCGGCAGGCCCGGCATCGTCGCCATCACGGAGCAGATGCCGAAGTATTTATCACCCTTGCCGAATTGATCCACGGCAGTGCGCTCATCGGGGTTGTTCATAAAGTTGACGTAGCGCTTAAGGATCTGGGGATCGAATTCCAGCGTGTTCTTGATCAACTGGCGATATTCATCGTTCTTCTCATCGCGCATCATATTCATGAAAGCGCTGTTATAGACGCGGTGCATCCCCAGCGTGCGCACGAAGTACCCCTCCATCAGCCAGAACGCCTCGGCAAGCAGGAGCGTGTCGGGCACCTCCTCGGCGACGCGATCCACGACCTCGCGCCAGAACTCCACGGGGAAGGCCTCATCGAACTCCTCTTTGGTCATCCCGAAGTCGGCGCGCGAGGGAATGTCCCCGCCGGCGCCCGGCTCTGGGAACCACAGCCGCTGATAGTGCTTCTTGGCCAGCGTCATCGCCGCATCGAAGCGGATGATGGGCGAGCGGCGGGCCACATCCAAAATCGTCTGGATGACGGCCTCGCGCACCTCCGGCAGCAGATAGTTGAGCTGCGCCGTATCGTTCCACGGCATGCTGGTGCCATCGTTGCCGTGATAGATGTAGCGCGTGTCGCCCGACCAATGATCAACGCGCTTGAAGGCCACGGCGGCGTCGGTGCGGTCGTAGTAGTGGTCTTCGATGTAAATCCCCACGCGATCATCGTCGCAGAGGTCCGGCCCGGTGTAAGAATACGAGGGGAATGGAGGGTAATCCAACTGGACAAACCAATCCGGCTGATGAATGACCCAATCGGCATCGATGCCGACGTGGTTGGGAACCATGTCGCTGGCCATGCGGATACCGCGCTTCCACGCGCGGGCTTTGAGCGTGTCGAAGGCCTCTTCGCCGCCCAGATCGTGGGCGATGCGGTAGCCCTTGAGCGAGTAGGCCGAGGCGACCGCCTCCGGGTTCCCCATCATCTGCTTGATGCGCTTGGAGGCGTCGCTGCGCTCCCACAACCCGATCAGCCAGAGGCCGGTGAAGCCCCAGCGCGCCAACTTGTCCAACTCCGCCTCCGGCACCTGATCCAAGCGCGTGATCTCGCGGTCGTACTCCTTGGAGAGCTGATCTAACCAGACGTAGGTGTTCTTGGCCAGGATGACAACGCTCGGCATCCAGTCGCTATCGGGACTGAAATTC
>JAAAOZ010000049.1 GCA_009908585.1 Chloroflexota bacterium | reverse complement strand
GTAGGTGGGGTTGTCCTCGTAGACGACGGGCGCGCCCTCGCTCTCGCTGTTGTCGATGATGACGTTGACCTCGTAGCGGTGCATAAAGCGCGCTTTCTGTTGCTGCGCGCGTCCCTGCATCGCCTGGGCCATCGGATTTTGTTGGCCGTTCTGGTTGAGGAATTGCTCCGCGTGCTCGACGATGTCCTCCTGCACAGCGTCCAAGTGCTCGACCACTTTGGGATACTCCTCGTATTTCTCGCGGAGTTCATCCAAGAGGCCAGCGATGGCGAAGTTGGCCATTTCGCGATTCAGTTCCGTGAGCCGCTCGCGCATCTCGCGCTGCCAGCTTGGAACCTTCTTGAGGATGTTCTGGAGTTCATCTTGAATCTCCTCGACCTTCTCCTCCAGACGCTCCTGCTCCTCTTCGGGTAATTCTTGTACCTCCTCGGAGGAGAGCACCTCACCATCGCGGATGGGCGCGACGGCCAAGCCCGCCGGCGTGCGAATCAGCGCGGCGCCTTGTGATTTGGCCTTGCGCTGCAACTCCTCGAAGGTGCTGGATTGTCGATCCTTGAATTCCTCCATGATGGTCTGCCGACGGGTCTGATATTCCTCGCTCTCGAAGGCCGAAGCCAGCGCCGTCTCCAAATTCTCGATGAGATCATCCATATCGTCGCGGAATTCCACGCCCAGGCCGGCGGGCAACTCGATGGCCTGGGGCTTGTGCCGATCCTTAAAATTGTAGACGTAGCACCAATCGGAAGGGACGGGGTGCGATTCTGCGCCCTGCTCGAAGAAGCGGCGAATAACATCCTGTTTTCCCGTCCCGGTGGGGCCGAGCGCGAAGATGTTGTAGCCCTGCTGCTCGATGCCCATCCCGAACTCCATCGCTTTGACCGCGCGCGGCTGACCGATGACGTCCGTCAGTTTTTCTAAATCGGCGGTCGTCTCGAAGTCAAATAAATCAGGATCGGTGGCCTGGTAGAGCGTCGTCGCTGATAGGCGGGTTTCATCTTGGGCTTTTTGATTTGTCATAGATGGCCTCCTTGTGAAATTTAAATATGCTAACTGGCTTGTGATGACAAAGGTAAATCGGATCTATTCCTCAGTTTAGGATAGCGGATATGGCTCAAAATTAGAAACTTGACAGCTCACTTTGTGTAAATACAATACTATTTATCCAGTCATAGCAATAAAGTGTAGATAAGGGGTTGAACTATGCTCACCAGGGTGAAAATTAAGGACTTCAAATGTATCCGAACGGTAGATATTCCTTTGAGTCCTTTGACAGCTTTTGTCGGCCCTAATGACTCAGGAAAAACCACGATCCTGAAAGCCATCCAGATAGGTGTGACAGGAGAGATGGAACTATCGCGAGAGCTTGCTATCGCCTTCCCCGATCTATCGCTGGCGCCGTCCACGGCGGATGCCTCTTTGTCAACTGTGACTTTATGGCAAGATGCTTCTTTATCAGAATTTCGCTGGGAGAGACAATTTAAGATCGAGATAGAGAAAGATGAGACCCACAACCTAGAATTTGTACAGCCTATCGTAAAAGGTGATGGGCCATCTCTCCCTACGATTTTCTATAATCCACGTCCTGACTTGCTAAAACGGCCTTCTGATTCACCTGAGAAACCTTATGCTTTACCTTCTAAACTGGCTCGTCTGCTGGGCGAAGATAGAGAAGTATTTCTTGAAATCGAGAAGCTTCTCCACGAATGGGTACCAACAGTAGAATCTATCATCTTGAAACGCGGCCCCGATAGAAGAGAAGACTTGATGTCATTTAAGCTACCCAGTGGCGAAGTGGCGCCGTCTATCATAATGTCCGATGGTACGTTATTGTTATTAGAATACCTCACATTACTGCTGGCGCCGCCGCGCCCTAAGATCTTATTGATCGATGGCCCGGAGGAAGGCATTCACCCGCGCGCGCTTGAGAAGCTAGTCAATTTTTTCCGCAGTATACAATCAGAAGACCCCGATCTGCAGATTCTGATGTCCAGTCACTCGGCGGATTTGTTAAGTTTCCTGGAACCGAAGGAAATCGTTGTCACCCATCGGGGGGAAGATGGCTATACTCAGGCGGCCCGATTGGATCAACACCCAGACTTGGATCAATGGCTAGAGGGCCTGACGCCAGGCGAGTTCTGGCTTTGGGACGGTGAAGCAGAGATCCTGCAACGCATTCGTGACGCTCGGGAAAAACAGAATGAGTGATTCGCTGCTTTTAATCTGTGAAGGGCCGAACGATGAGGCTGTTGGTAGTGCCGTGGTGGAGAGGTTGATTGGAGAGCCGGGTGAGAACTGGAATTGGGAAACGAGTGTGAGAAAACGCAAGGCGTTTCTCTACTGGCGGGATTGGAAGAATGAGTGGGAAAATCATCCCCGTCGTATGCGTGGTACCTGTCCATCCCAGAGTCCATCAAGTGCTTAGGGAAACATCGAGGCGAGGCAGTGATGGCTATCAAGGCTGTCCACATGGCCCAACGCCACGTGCCAGGGGCCTTCGTTATCCTAATGCGTGATTCAGATGGTAAAGAGCAACGTGTTGAAGCTTGGCGTGTTTTTCAGCAGATAAGGAAGCGGGCGATGGTTGGTATAGCGAAAAAATCGGTTGAAGCGTGGGTGCTGGCATGTTGGCCCGTCGATAAAGAGACAGTCCGCGATGCTTTGTCTTGGATCAAGGAGAACCGAAGCGCTCAATTCGACCCCTTTCGCGAGCCAGATCGCCTGATGCCGAGTCTCAGCAAGGGCCTTCTGGCGCACCTCAACTGTGTTTGTAGCGACGATTACGCCGACATCGTGTATATGGCTCACGCTGATCAAATGCGAAGCAAAGCGGCTGAGCGAGCAGGACTGCGTCAGTTCGTCGAGCAGGTTGAGGCCAAGATCGATTTTATTGAGATGGATGTTGAGGAGCCAAGTTTAGATTGATTGTTTTCTGGATTGGAGAGTCTTTCCAATCTATGTCTCTTCCTTTTCTTCCTCCCACGCTTGCATCAATTTCAGCACCTCGCGATCTGGCACGTCGTACCAATTCCGGTAGACCTGCGCGACCGCGCGGAAGTTGGGCGGTTTCTCCAACACGACCAACTCATCCACCAGCTTCTCGATCTCCCGCGCCACAGAGGGGCCGGCAACCGGTACGCCGACGATGATCTCCCCCGCGCCCTGATGC
>JAAAOZ010000351.1 GCA_009908585.1 Chloroflexota bacterium | reverse complement strand
CGGAGGTCGTCTATCTGGACATGTCGAGTTCCGCCCGGGCCGTCGCCGAGGCGCGGGCGGACGTCCGCGGCCTGACCAACCTGCGTTTCGAACAGGGATCGCTTCTCGACCTGCGGGCGAGCGGCCTCGGCCCGTTCGACTACATCGACTGCTGCGGCGTCCTGCATCATCTGGAGGAGGCGATAGAGCAGATGGCTTTTCCCATACCCGGCGGGCGCGCTGATAAGTATGTAGGGCGACTGACTCGACTTTAGATTCGCGGGCGAGAGCTGCGCCACCGCCTGCTCGCGGTCGACAAAATCAAAATCGGGCGGGATCATAGGGCTTGGGGACGGTGCTGCCTCGCGCGCCACATCACCCTCCACCAGATCCGCGCTCAGCAGCGCCCGCTCACGCTCCAGCGTGGCCGTCAGGCGCGTGTATTGACCAATATCGAGATAGCCACGTTCGAGTTCTCGGCTCAGGATCTCCAACTGGCGCTCGATGCCCGCGATCTTCGCCTGAATGTCACGTCGTGCCATGCCGTGTCGCCTCGTTCTCCAGTCATCTCGTCACCAATCAGCAGATCAAACGTCAGTATAGTGCAAATCGAAGCGAACGCAATCGGCGGATCATCAGCAGATGAAGCAGATGGCAGCAGATGTAGCAAGTTGACAAATACCCCAATCAGGGGTACATAAGAGCTACCGAATGCTCATCGATTGTATCAATGCATGTTGTGCCCGACCTTTGACTTTAGACCATCTGACTTTCAGACTTTTGACTATCTGGGGAGGACAATATGTCGCGATTTATAGCATCGTTCTTCGCATGGCAGGCCGCGCGTCGCGCGCGACGACGGCGGGATGAGGCCATCGTGCTGATCGGCATCGCGTTCATCTGCATCGTCTGTTTCGCGATGACGTGCGTCTGTGGGATGGTGGATCACACGCTGCGCGAGGTCGGGGTCCTGCCGACGCGGACGCCCACGCCGCCATGGCCGCCCAAACCCGTGCGTCCCGACCGCCTCGACGACGCGAGAGTCTCTCCATCTTCATTAGGCAAGTTCTTTTCACAAGCAACCAAACCTAAATCTGAGCTGCAGTTTTGGCCCTCCGGTAATAATTTACCCTCGCAGATCTAAGCCAAAACTGCCTAGGGACAGTTTCACGATCTCCAAAAGCAAAACGCCCTCAAAACTACGTCTTTTCACAGAACACAACGAGCCGTCCTTCTCCAGAAAGTGAACTGTCCCCAAGCTTGACGGCTCTGCGGAATTGTGTATAATCTTGAATGCGACGCGGGGTAGAGCAGTGGCAGCTCGTCGGGCTCATAACCCGGAGGTCGGTGGTTCGAATCCACCCCCCGCTACTTGTGGCGAGGTAGCTCAGTGGCAGAGCAGGGGACTCATAAGCCCTTGGCCGTGAGTTCAAATCTCACCCTCGCCACCATAAAATTAGCCCGGCCTTAGCGCCGGGCTTTTGTGTTTCTGGGCTGTGAAGTCAAACGTCCCCCTACTCTTCGCCGCCCATTTGCTCGCCCCCGATCCACGTCTCGAATAGGTCAAGATACCGCGAACCGGTGACATCCTCCAGCGTCGCCAGGAAGGATTCGGGCGTAGCGATTTGATAGCGGTGACGCTGATAGTAGGTCCGCAAGAACTCGAAGAAGAGATCATCGCCCAATTCTTCCCGCAGGTTGTGGAAGTAGAGCGCGCCCCGGTCGTAGACGATATCCCAATAGAGGCCGGGGCCGTACGCTGAGGCCGGCTGCCCCGCCGGCGTGTCGATGCCTGAGCGCGCTAGGCGCTCGTGCACGCGCTGGAATTCAACGGTGCGGATCGCCGCCGCGCGCTCCTCGCCGTAGACGACCTCGTAATAGAGCATGGTGCTGTATTGCGTGAGCGCCTCATCCAGCCACGGCTCGTTGATGGGGTTGTTGCCCACGACGCCAAACCACCATTGATGCGCTACCTCGTGCGCCGTCAGCCATTGCAGCCGCGTGCCGCTGACGTAGACGCTGTCCTCGACGACGACCAGACCGGGGTACTCCATCCCGCCCAGGTAGTTGGGCGTCTCTACGACATCTAGCTCCGTGTAGGGATAGGGGCCGTAGTGCGCCGAGAAAGCGCGGAAGGCATCGGCGGCATATTGCGCCGCCTGTTGCCCGGCGGCCTCGTGCGCCGGATAGACGTAGCTGTTGATCACGACGCCATCCACCATGCGGCTGATGCGGCGATAATCGCCCAAAACCACCACGAACTCGCGCATCGGGCCGGCCTCGCACGACCAGCCACTCCCGCGCTGCGCCGTATCCAGCCAGGCACAGGTGCCGGATGCGATCAGCGTCGTATCCGCCGGGGCATCGATCCACGCCTGGTAGAGCGCCACATCGGCGTAGACGTCGTCGCCATACTCCGGCGCGACCTCCAGGTGCCACCCCTCCGCATCGTAGACGGGGATGATGGCGTAGGCCGTCGGCAAGCTCATCACGCCACGCCGGTGGCTGAAGAGGCCGTGACCCTGCGCGCCGGTGGTCGGCACCTGGATGACGTAATCCAAGCTCATCGTGAGGATCTCCCCCACCGCCAGCGTGGGCGTCAGTGGCAGATGTAGCGCCGTCCCCTCCATCATGATCGTCGGCGTGACGGGCCGTCCGCGCAGCGTCATCGTCGTGACCGACATCTCGCCGCCGTAGCCGGGCGCGTTGGGATAGAGACGCAGGTAGATCTCGTCAAGGGTCGTGGTCTCGATGTTGGTGTAGCGAATTTCCTCGTGGCCGAAGACCTGCGAGGAGGTCAGCGAGATGGTCATGCTGAGATCGTAGTGCGGCACGTCGCCGCACTGGACATCATCATCGGAGAAGCGGGGACGCAGGCAAACCTCCGGCAGCGGGACGGGCGTGGGCGTCGCGGTCGGGGTAGCCGGCGCCATATCATCGATCTCAACCATGGCGGCCGCCATCGCTTGGGGCGTGGGGGTCGGGGTTGAGGTTGCGGCCGGAGCACTGGCGGTCGGCGAGACGATCAGTGTGACCTTTGTCGGCGTCGCCTCGGCGCCACATCCTACCAGCAGAAGCGTCATCAGCCCAATGCCAATACCAAAATATCGCATCGATTTTCTCAACCGGCTAGCCATGGTTCCTCCCCTAAGATTCAATTAAACGTTACAGATTTCAAGTAAAAAGTTATCGGGTCTTTTGGATTTCGTCGGA
>JAAAOZ010000246.1 GCA_009908585.1 Chloroflexota bacterium | reverse complement strand
ACTGCCTCTCTCTGCGTGTTAAGTTCCTGTGCTCTGGGCCTCCCCAAGCACGGTCGTGAATTCTACCATCCCCCTCTTTTTTGTCAAGTGGAACTTTTAACGATAGTCTAACGTCTTAGAAATAGGAGTATAGCGCTGGTATCTGAAAGGAGATCCTACAATGAAGAAAACCAAAGCCTTATTGGCTCTGCTCTTTACGCTATGGATAGTAGCCCATCCAATGGTCACGTTAGCCGATGGCATTATCATCATTGATCCGCCGCCCTCCCCGCCGCCGGATTGGGAGCCGTGGTTGACGATTCGGTATCATCGCGTCTCGGTCACCATCGAGGATCAAGTGGCGACGACGAAGGTAGATCAGGTATTCCGCAATGATGGGCGCCTCCCTGCCGAGGGGACGTACATCTTCCCGCTGCCGCCGGGCGCTGTGATTGAGGAATTTGCGATGTGGGTAGAGGGCCAGCGCATCGAGGGGGAGGTTTTGCCCGCTGAGGAAGCGCGCGATATTTACGAGGGTTATGTGCGCCAGCAGCGCGATCCAGCGTTGTTGGAGTATGTAGGGCGCGATGCTGTGCGGGCGCGAATCTTCCCGATCCCGCCGGGAGAAGAACGGCGAATCGAATTGACCTACACCCAGATTCTGCCGGTGGAAGATAGGCTGTTGTACTATCGTTATCCATTGGATACGGAGCGCTTCTCCGCGCAGCCACTGGAGCAGGTGAGCGTTCACGTCACGCTAAGCTCCCCGACGGCGCTGGGGGCGATCTACTCTCCCAGCCATCAGGATGAATGTGTGATTCAACGCGAAGGCGCGCATCACGCGACGATCAGTTATGAATCGCATCACATCTACCCCAATCGAGATTTTGAGCTGTACGCGGGCACGGATCCGCAAGAGATAGGCGCAACTTTGCTGACGCATCAGCCCCCAGAAGAGGATGGGTATTTTCTGTTGTTACTGTCGCCCAGCTTGCCCACGGAGCAAACGCGCGTTGTCCCTCGTGATATCTTCCTGGTCGCCGACACGTCCGGCTCGATGGATGGCGATAAATTGGCTCAGACGAAGGACGCGATGGCCTATATCCTGCAACACCTCAACCCGGAGGACCGCTTTAACGTGATTGCGTTCAGCAGTGGGATGCAATCCTATGCGCCGACGTTGCAGCCGCCTTCCAAGGTTGAGACGGCCATCGATTGGATTTACGGGTTAGAGGCGATTGGAGGCACGAACATCTATTTAGCGCTCTCCGAAGCGCTGGCTCAGGCTGATGCCGAGCGTCCGGCTGTGATCATCTTTATGACAGATGGGTTGCCCACCGAGGGCCTCATCGAAACCGACACGCTGCTCACCACGTTGGCCCAGGAAGCGCCGCCCTCGGCGCGGATCTTCCCCTTTGGCGTCGGCTACGATGTCAACACGCTGTTGTTGGATCAATTGGCGCAGGAGCATAAGGGCCGCCCGGCCTATGTGACGCCGGAGGAGAAGATCGACGAGCAGGTTTCTACCTTCTACGCTCAGATCCAAAGCCCGCTCCTGACGGATATCGCACTGGATTTCGGCGATATCCAGACCTACGATGTCTATCCCCAGCCGCTGCCCGATCTATATGCCAGCACGCAACTGATCGTGACGGGGCGCTATCGCGGGATCGGCGTGCAGCCCATCGAGTTGCGAGGCGCCGTCGATGGCGCGCAGCAGGTGTACCAATATGAAGGGAGGTTCCAATCCGAGGAGGAACAAGCGTTCATCCCCAGGCTCTGGGCCGCGCGCAAGATCGGCCATCTGCTGACGCAAATTCGGCTGCACGGGGAAAACGAGGAATGGATCGACGCCGTGGTCACGCTGAGCCTGCGATATGGCATCATCACGCCGTACACCTCCTTCTTGATCGAGGAGCAGGAGGAGGCGCTCTCCACCGAGGGGCGCAAGCGTGCGGCGGAGGAGTTCTCGGCGCTGACGCCCAGCGCACCAAGCGGACAGAGCGCCGTCGAGGACGCGGAGATGCGATTGGGGTTGGGGGGAGCGGGCGCGGCGCCCGCCGCCGATGAGAGTACCCCGCCGATGACCGAGGGAGACGCGGGAAGGGCGTCCTCCTCGGTGCAATATGTGGGCGATAAGACCTTCCTCTGCGACGGGCAGCAGTGCATCGACACGGCCTACGTCCCGGATCAGATGAGCGCGCAGGAGATCGTCTTTATGTCGGAGACGTACCACGCCCAGTTGGCAGCGCATCCGACGTGGGCCAACTACTTCGCGCTGGGCGAGGGCACAATCTTCGTCGCGGAGGGCGGCGCGGCCTATCGATTTGTGTTGGGCGCCGGCGCGGACGATGTGCCGCCGCCAGATGCACCAACGCCGACGCTCACGCCGAATATCACGCCCGATCCGAATGGAGAAGAAGCTACACCGACACCCACCGAGGAGACCACACCAACGGCCACGACGACACCCTCGCAACCTTCTTCTGTGCCGCCGCTATGCAACGGCGCGCTGGCGCTGATGTTGGTAAGCTTCGTGATTGAACGACGCTGTCGTTTCTCTTAGCGCCATCGCGCCACAAGCTGACGTTCTGGCAGAGTGTGATATACTTAAGCGTGCAACCTTCGGGGCAGGGTGCGGCCGCAAGGCCAAATCCCGACCGGCGGTGAGGGCGTTTCCGCGCCCGAGCCCGCGAATGTGGGGAGCACGTCGCTCACGCATTGACCCGGTGAAAATCCGGGGCCGACGGTGAAGGCGGTTCCAGACCTACGAGTTCTGGAGCATCCAAGTCCGGATGAGAGAAGGCACACGCATGTTGTGGCTGCTATGCTATGCCCCGAAGTTATAGACTTCGGGGCATTTTTCATGAGGAGTGAATCACGCATGGCTATCAATCAGCCGACCAAAGTGACCCACGGAAACGGCTCGAATTCGTATCAGACGCTGCCGTTCTATCTGCTCTCGATGGTGTTGGTCTTTATGTTATGGCAGGCGGCGATGCTCTGGATCGGGGAAACGCCGCGCCAATTCTTGCTCCCCGCCCCCGCCGACGTCGTGCGGCGCTTCCTCAAGTTAGCCAGCGATGGGACGCTCTATCTTCACACGCGGGTGACGCTGGTGGAGATGGGCCTGGGGCTGCTCTTGGGCACCATCACGGCGTTGGGATTGGGCTACAGCGTGGCGCACAGCCGCCTGCTGGCCTATCTCCTGGAACC
>JAAAOZ010000279.1 GCA_009908585.1 Chloroflexota bacterium | reverse complement strand
ACCGGCCTTCGCCGGTTAGGACTCAGTCGCCAAAGGGCGACTTCGTAATAGTGGCCGCGGTTTTAACCGCCGGGCCTGGGACAACGAGAAAAAAGTGTCAACCTGTTTCTGAACCATCCCGCAATGTGTAATTTTTAACCGATCCCTGAAGGAGCGGCCTATGCCCATCGGCACGTTTATCAATATGTTGACGGTTCTCATCGGAAGTTCGATTGGCCTGATGCTGCGGCAGCGATTGCCGGCGAAGATCAAGGAGATTATCTTCCAGGGGATCGGGCTGGCCTCGCTGGTGCTGGGGATGCAGATGGCGTTCGAGAGCCAGAATTTCGTGGTGATCATCTTCAGCCTGCTGATCGGCGGGATTATCGGCGAGGTCATCGAGTTGGAGCGGCGAATGGAAGCGTGGAGCGAGGCGCTCAAGGCGCGCGTGCGCGTGGGCGACGAGCGCTTCACGGAGGGGCTGATCACCGCGTTTTTGATCTTCTGCATCGGCTCGATGACCTTCGTTGGCGCGCTGAACGAGGGCTTGACGGGCGACCGGACGCTGCTGCTCACCAAGGCGACGTTAGACGGCTTTACCTCCATCGCGTTGGCCTCGGTCTACGGCGTGGGCGTGACCTTCTCCATCCTGCCGATGTTCGTGGTGCAGGGCAGCCTCACGCTGCTGGCCAGCCAAGCCCACAGCTTCTTCTCCCCGCTGCTGATCGATCAACTCACGGCGGCGGGCGGCGTGCTGATCGTGGGCATCGGCCTGAGCCTGTTGGAGATCAAGCAGATCCGGGGCATCACGCTGCTGCCCTCGCTGATCGTGGTGATCTTCCTGACGTTGCTGGTGGGGTGAGGTGCAACGTCGAGGCTCAAATCTCGTAGGGTAGGTAGAGGAAGTAGAGAAGAAGTTTGTCTAACCGATCAAGTTTGCCTATAATGGAAGTGGCATCTAGGCAAAACGAAGGGAGAAGAGATGATCGAGGGATTGTTGGATCTGGCATCGGCGTTTGGCCTGTCTACATCGGCGGGGTTGAACGCCTATATCCCGATGTTGACCGTCGCGCTGCTGGGGCGATTCACCGAGTTGGTGGAATTCGAGGAGCCGTGGACGGCGCTGAGCAGTTGGTGGATCATCGCGCTGCTGGCGATCCTCTTGGTGATCGAGACCTTCGCCGACAAAATCCCCGCCGTCGACTCGGTCAACGACATCATCCAGACGCTCATCCGCCCCACCGCGGGCGCGATTCTATTCGCGGCCCAGACCCAGAGCACGATGCACCTGCATCCCGTGCTCGCGATGGGCTGCGGGGTCGTGTTGGCGGGCAGCGTCCACGCCGTCAAGACCGGCGCGCGCCCCGTCGTCACCGCCACCACGGGCGGCGTCGGCAATCCGGTGGTGAGCACCGTGGAGGACGCGATCGCCGCCGTCACCTCGTTCGTCGCCGTGATCTTCCCCTACTTGATGATCATCTGGCTGCTGCTCTTCATCGCGCTCATCGTCCTCTTCTTCCGATGGCGACGCGGGCGGGCCAGACGATAGTTGATCTAGCGCATTTAATCGCAGGACACAATCAGATAAATCCCATTGGGAAAGGAGTTTGACATTATGACAGAACGAAACTTTGAAGAGAATCCGGTCCCCACCCCCGCCGGCGACGTCAAACCAAGTAGCACCAACGCCATCCTCAGCCTGATTCTGAGCATCTTGGGCCTCATCGGCATCGTGCCCGTGATCGGCAGCATTTTGGGCCTGGTCTTTGGGTACAACGCGCGCAAGGAGATCGAGGCGAGCGACGATCTCAGCGGCGAGGGCATGGCGCAATGGGGCATCATCTTGGGCTGGGTCGGCCTGGCGCTGGTCTTGCTGGCCTGCTGCCTCGTGGCCTTCGCCTTCTTCCTCTTCGTCATCATCGCCGAATCGAATAGCGGTTACTACGGCTATCTCCCCTCGATGTTGGGTATGCTGGTCTAACACCGACGGAGGCATCGCATTCCCCAAACGGGACGCACTCGATGTAGCGTGAGCGTGCGTCCCGTTTTGTCTTTGGGAGAACAATCCTCACGCAGCGAAAGACCAGAACAAGCGAGCCAATCGAAGATGCTCCTAACCACTGACCGCCTGATCCTGCGCGGCTTCGTCGCACGCGATTGGGAAGCGGTGCTGGCCTACCAGCAACATCCCCAAAAATCCTTGCGTCGTTGCGCCTTTGCGTTAAATTATCCCTTTCTTTCAGGAGAATCATAGAATCCACAGGAGAGTCATCATAGACATCCCCCTGCTGCTCAGAGGCATCCTCATCGGCTTTTCGATTGCCGCGCCGGTCGGCCCCATCGGCGTGCTGTGCATCCGGCGCACCTTGACGGAAGGACGCGCGTCCGGCCTCGTCTCCGGCCTGGGCGCCGCCTCCGCCGACGCAATCTACGGCTGCATCGCCGGATTTGGCCTGACCTTCATCTCCAATGCGCTGGTCACTCAACAACACTGGCTCCGGCTCATCGGCGGCGCGTTTCTCTGTTATCTGGGCGTCAAGACGCTGCTGGCGGCGCCCGCCGATCAAGCCGTCGAGGCCGAGGGCCAAGGGCTAATCGGATCGTACGCTTCGACCTTTTTCTTGACCCTCACCAACCCGATGACCGTCCTCTCCTTCGCGGCGATCTTCGCCGGGTTGGGATTGGCCGACACCTCCGGCGACTACGCCTCGGCGGGGATGTTGGTCCTGGGCGTCTTCACGGGATCGGCGCTGTGGTGGCTGATGTTGAGCGGCGGCGTCAGCCTCTTCCGCGAGAGATTCAGCGCCGGGGTGCAGTGGGTCAATCGATTTTCAGGCATCATCATCACCGGATTTGGCATACTTGCGCTGGTGAGCGCCCTGTAAGGCACGATAGAATCAGACATCGTCTAGGAGATAACAATGGGCAAACGAATCTCGGTCTGGTTGCGTAACATATCGACGGGGTGGATCGCCCTCGCGGCCTTAGCGATCTTTCTGCTGTTTACGGCGCTGGTCTTGCCTCGGCAAGCCGCCCAATCCGAAGCGGAGACGGGCGAGGCCGGATCGCCGGATACGTCGCTCTTCTACGCGCCGGACGAGCTGTATCGACTGGCCGAGGCGTATGGCCCATCCGGGCGCGCGGCGTACATCCGGGCGCGGTTCACCTTCGACGTGATATGGCCGCTGGTCTACACGGCCTTCTTGAGCACCGCCAT
>JAAAOZ010000050.1 GCA_009908585.1 Chloroflexota bacterium | reverse complement strand
GGTCGGAGGTGACGTGGGTGTACAAGGGGTCATCGTTGGCGTCAAAGGCATAGACGAAGTCCCAGCCCGCGATCTCCTCCCCGTCGCTCAGGCCATCGCCGTCGCTATCCGCGAGACGCGAGCTGGTCCCGTACCGCACCTCCTCGTAATCGCTCAGGCCGTCGTTATCCTCGTCCCCGGCCTGCACCGGCAGACCGTGTCGCAGCTCGTAATAGTCCGAGAGACCATCGCCATCGGTGTCGGCGTAGGCGTCGTCGGGGTCGTTGCCGCCGCTGGCCTGACTGCGCAGGCCGTCGCCGTCGGCGTCCACCAACGTGGGGAAGCGCTCGTCCCAGGCCAGGGCGTAGCTCGCCTGGCCCTGACCGGCCAGGGTGTAGAATCCATCCAGGGTGGCCGGGAAGACGTCGAACTTGAACTGTTCACCCATATCCATCGCAAAGTTGTCCCCTTGCCGGCGCAGATAGCACTCGGCGAGTGGGAAGGGGAACCATGGTGTTTGGAATGAAATACATTCTTGCGCTAACATCTCGTACTTTTCCACCAGATACAGGGGCGGATGCCAGTTGATCCCGGCCTCCGTGAAGTACACGTTGTTGACCTCGTCGGTGCGTTGGGTCGTCACGTAACGCCGCGAGTCCGCGATGTGGTCACTGGCTTTGTCCCATTCGTCGTCCATATCGCCAGTATCCACCCCGCCCTCGTACTCATCGTCGGCGCTCAGTTGATAGCGGAAAGCGGCCTTCTTGACAAAGGGATCGGCGAACTGCCAGGCAAAGAGAATCCCCGGCCCAAAGTTATCGAGCAGGCTTTGTAGCGCGCTGGCTTCCCGATCATTGATTAAGGCGTCGATGTCACGCTGTATTTTATCCGGCTCAAACGGCATGTTGCGATAGAGGTACGTGATCACGTCGGCGTTGATGGACATGTGATTGCCAACCATAAAGCCCATACGCGGCTCATCCAACTCCAGGCTAAAGTTAGTCGGCTGGAAGCGCTCCGGCGCTTGCAGGTCCACCACCGGATTTAGGTCGTAAATCAGCATTTGGACAACGGTGGTCATCAGCCCGGTGACGCCGCCGCAGACATAGTTCTTGGCGATGTCCCACCCCATCCCGCTCGGATTGGCCGTCTTTTCGACGACCATGCAGGCGAACGCAATCAGGATGTCAATAGCGCCAATGATACCCACGATGATGGGGCCTACGACGGGAATCATTGCAATGGCCAACATGATGATGCCGACGATGATCGTGGCGACGGCATTGGCTAACGCCTGGTCAAAGGCTAGGGAGCCAGGTTGGAGTTTGCCCTTGATGACGCTAAATAGGAAGATGCCCATTGCAACGACAACGGTGATGATGGCGCCCACGATGAAGCCAACTTTAGCTGTTTTGTTGATCATACTGGCGGACTTTTTTAGTTGTTGGCTCATCTTAAGCCCGGCGGCCTGGGCTGTGTTCCTGAGACTTTGGATCCCGAAGAAAGCTTTGGCGGTCAGTACTAGCATAGCTAATGTCATGATGCTCTGGCAAATGTAATCAGCGTATGGGATGTCGACGAACATCGATAGTGTATACAGCGCGGCCGCCACCCCAATGAGGGCGCCAATCGCTAACGTGCTCCCGATACTGCGAATTTGCCCCCAGCGGATTTTGCTCATGATAGATTTGAGGGGATTTGTCCCACCAGCGGCCTGTCCTGCGGCCTTGAGGAATGTCTTTTTGAAACTGTCCTTTGCTGTTTGAAAGAATCCTGCTTGCGTCCCTATCATTTTCTCGCCCATAAACCACCAGGTACCAAGTGCGGCCACCTGATTCAAGGCTTCCTCCACGGCTGTTACCGCGCCGCTCTCAGCGAGCGACATAGCGTTATCGTCTGTCGCATAGTCCATTGTGAGGGGCAGATCTGCTAACTCTACAATCTGGTTGAGACCAGTGTACAGGGTCAGGTAAAATCCGCTGGCGATGCGCGTTGCCCCCGTCACGGCCTCTGGGCTATCGTTCCATTCGCTCACATCCTCGAAAATCGGGGTCAGGCGCGCTTTGAGCTGGGCAATGTATTCATCAATGTCGTCCGATTGCCATTTCTGCGCCTCGCTATCATATTCGTATGGCGCCCAACTCATGCCGGCCAATACCGTTTCCGGCACTAGGTCTTCCGGCATGTGGACCTCAATCTGATTGGTTTTCATAATGCCGCGATGTAGGTTGGCGTCCACCTGGATGATTTCGTCGCCATCATCGAGGTTGACCTGCCGGAAACGTTCCTCGCGTGCGAACAGGAGAGTTGGATTGGCGATCTTGGGCTGCCCGCCCGCCATAAACTCGCGGTTGAGAATCTCTGGGGTGGTCGTCATGGGCAGTGTGGGCAGGTAGCCCTGGTGGGAGAAGGATTGGCGCTCAACTTGCAAGGCGTCCGCCGGGATGTCCCAGCGCTCGGTCTCGCTGGCAAAGCTGCCGGTGTGGAAGCGGGTCTGAATATCATCTATCGTCATATTGCGCGCGTCGTTTTCCCCGTCGCCATCCGTATCCTGGCCCCGGCCCGCGATAAAGCTCTTATCCAGGCCACTGGCCAGCGACCACAGGTAGGATTCGTAGTAAGTATTGGCGTCATAATCGTGGCTCAGGGCATAGTCCGGCTGCTCATAGATGACGGCCGTCTCCAGCCCGCGATCCTCACGCACGGAAAAGCCCGTCAGGTACCAGTCATCGTGATAGGTGTGGATGAAGGTCGTGGTCTCGTCCCAGTGGTCGGGATCTGCGCACCAAGATTCGTAGCGCTCGGTGTCGTCCCGGCTGTCTGCCATAAAATCATCCGGCACGTTGCGGCAGATATCGGTTTTGGCCTGCACCGCCCAGGCCAAGCGGACCGTCTGGGCCGGGCCGCCGTCCGCGAGCGCCGGGTCCATCATATCGGCCACGCTGGGCCAGTAGACCATGCGCCCGGCAAAGGCCACAACACTATCGCCCGTGGGGTCCTGAACCAGCGCCAGCGGCACGTAGGCCAATAGGTTGCCCGCTTCGTCCTCCTTGCGGATCGAGATGTTGTAGAGATCGGTCTGGGTGGTATCGAGCCAGGCCGTGATCGGGGTGCTGGGCTGAATCTCTGGCGCGCCCGGCTTGACCGGCAAGTTGCCATAGTGGCCCTCCTGGTAGGGGATTTCGACGCCCTGCTCGATCAGCGCCTCCTTCTGGTTG
>JAAAOZ010000051.1 GCA_009908585.1 Chloroflexota bacterium | reverse complement strand
ACGTAATTGATGGGCATCGAATTTACTCCTTTGTTTGTAGCTAATTGATTTGGGTTGTGGTCCAACACATCGGGCCAGATTCGATGGCATCACCTCCTTGTGAGATGGGGGAACACACATCGTCATCTCGCTGCTACATCCTTTTATCGTGCCTGCCCCATCAAAAACTTCCCAAATTGTAGCATAAGTTTTTTGCGGGGCAAATTCAGACAACGGGCCATCACATCTTTGTCAGCACCCCAGAATCGACTATAATCCCCACATGTAATGTAGGTCGGAATGGTATGCCGACACCCTTCCAGGGCGGGCAAAACTTCATTTTCGGTACTGTCACAGAGTATTCGCCATTGCGCCGCACCGATGGTTGAAACCATCGTCTGATATCCAAAGTGCGTTAATGGACTTTAAAAAATTAGTTCGGTAATAGGCACGGCGGTTGAAACCGCGTGCCACCTTTACGAAGCCGCCCTTCGGCGGCTAGGCTCTTTCAAAATTTACCGGCTAAGTCCGAATTTAAAACCAAAAATAAGCATTTGACCGGCGAATTTGCAGATGACCAGGGATAGAAAGCGGCCAGAGAGTCGGCGAAGGCCGACTTCGTCCAGGCGTAGCTTGCTACGCCCCGTTGCCCGCGACTTCAGTCGCCGGGCTGTTTCTTTCCTATTACCGAATTATTTTCTTAATCTTCATAAACGCACTGGGGTTGCTTTCTTGAGCGGTTTTTCAACCCGTTTGTAACGGGTTTTGGGTATCAGCCTCGAATTCATTCGCAGGCGGGCCAAGCGGCGAATACTTTAAGACACTAACCATTTTCAAGGATTAACAAAAAGCCTATGAACGCGAAACAGCTTAAGCGCCTGAGCGCGCGACTCTATGTCAATACGCCCCTGATCGGTGGGATGCTGCGCCGGCGCGCGGCCGGTGCGCTGGCCGAGGACGGCTCGCCCGAGGCGATGCACGCGCTGGCAAAGGCGGTGGCCCACGCTTCCGATACCGACGTGCGCGATATCGCGCTGGCGGCGCTGCACGACGTGCACGACGCGCGCGTCATCAACGACATCTGCCGCATCTGGGCCGAGACCCGCTCCCTCGATCTGGCCGGGTTGCTGAACACCCATCAATGGGTCGCCAGTTCGCCCTCGGAGGCGCGGGTGCTGAGCGCGTTGGAGGTCGAGCGGTTGGATATGCTCCAAGCGTGCGGCGCGAATCTCGTCCCGGCGTTGGTAGCGGCCATCGACGATCAAAATCCGCTCCTGGCCGAGCGCGCGCGGCAGGTGCTGCACCACCTCCAGACGCAAGAAGCGCAAGAGCAGGTGTGTCGCATCGTCATCCGCCAGGATCCGCCGCGCCTCCGGGCTCTTGCGATAGAGGCCGGCTATCTGCCGGAGACGCCCACCGACCGCGCGCTCTACCTCTTCCTCACCGAGCAATGGGCGCGCTACGAGAATCTAGATTTCGACCGGCGCCTGCTCCGCGCCGCCTACGATCTGGCCGAGCGCCCCATCCGGCGGCGCGTGCGCGAGACACTACGCCGCGCCGGGCGGCTCGATTATCTCACCGCCATCGCGGGCCAAGACTATCGCGACCGCGTCACAGCGATGGATGACGAGGAGTTGGAGTTCCTCCTCAATATGTTGGCCAACAACAAGGAGCACGAGAAGCTCTGGCGCCTGGCCTTCGAGGCCCCCTTCAACTGGAGCGTGCGCATCGTCCACTACCTGGCCGGCCTCGATTGGCGTCCTAGCGCTGAACTGGAGCGCCGCCTCTTCGAGGAGATCGCGCCGCTGGCCCGGCCCGAACTGCGCATCCAGGCGCCGGAGTTGCACGACCTCTTCCCGATGGCGCTGCTCCAGGCGCGCGCCAGAGCGCCGGGCAACATCAACGCCATCGCCTTCGCGCCCCGGCGGCAAGTGCTGGCCCTCGGCACCGGGGTACAGAAGGTCGTGCTCTGGAACTACGAGACCGCGCGCCGCGAGCGGGTCATCGACGCCTTCGAGCACTCCATCGGGCAGGTGGCCTTTCTGCCGGATGATACGCTGCTCTGCGCCGAGCGCACCAATCGCACGACCACGCCGTGCAGCCTCTATTCCTGGAACGGCGAGAAGGTCGCGCGCGTGGGCCGGCACGTCGGCTCGATCACGGGGCTGGCGGCGATTGGCGCGTCGCAGGCGCTCACCACGGGACGCGATCAGCTCGCCAAGGTGTGGGACGTCCCCGCGTTAAAGCGGCGCACGAAATACAAGCTCCATGATTGGGCGCGGGCGCTCTCCGTCTCCGCCGATGGCGCGCGCGCGGCGATGCTTCATCGGAGCATCTATCTGATCGAACTCCGGACCAAGACGCCGGGCGGCCCGGTGACGGGCCTTCACACCCTCTCCAGCACCACGCGGATGGACAGCGTGCTCCGCTGCGCCGCGTTCACGCCGGATGGCGAGACGATCTTGGGCGGCAAGTACAATGGCGACCTCGGCCAATATCGTCAGGTCAGGTATGCCAACACCAACCACCACTGGGTACGAGAGGATTACGTGGCCTGGTACGGCAAACAAATTCAGGGGATCGAGATGTTGGCGGATGCGGGGCGCGCGCTCGTCGGCGTCGCCGATGGCATCGTCCACATCTTAGCCTTAGAGGATTATCGCGAGTTGGGGCAGGTGGCGGCGCCCGGCGAGCGCCTCACCTCGTTGCACATCTCGCCGGACGCGGCCTTTATGGCGGTCGGCGCCTCCGATGCGGAACTCACGCTGTGGGATTTGCGCATCCAGCAGATGCCCACGCTCTTCACCGCGCCCTTGGCCGAGATCTCCCCCACCTTGGCGGCGACCGCGGGCGTCTTCACCGACCACCCCGAGCTCTCGCCCCGCGCCCGCGAGGCGCTGACCTTCGTCGCCGCCGTCCTGCGCCATCGCCATCGCTTCGACATCGAAATTGACACGGAGCATACGCCGACGATAATGATGGGGGAGTTCGATATCGAGATTGAGTAAGGGATCACCGCAGAGAGGGGTTTACAGGTTATCTATGGCTCAACAGAAGATGGGCAAAACAACAAATGGGCAAATATCAAAACCTCTTTTCAGCCACGCCGATGGTTGAAACCCTCGGCTGATATCCAAAGTGCGTTAAAACGCACTAGGATTGCTTTTCAAGCGGTTTTTCAACCCGTTTCTAACGGGTTTTGTGTATCAGCCTCGAATTCATTCG
>JAAAOZ010000192.1 GCA_009908585.1 Chloroflexota bacterium | reverse complement strand
CTCACGAAGTAGTTCGCATCGCGCAGGGCAATGCCCAGGCCCCCATCGCTGTCATTCAGCCAGTTCTCGCCGCAAGAGTGATGGATGAAGATCAGTTTGACCGGCTCGTCGGGCGGGCTGGGGTCGTCGGCCAATGGCGCCAATGCAGGTACGGCTGACACCTCCTCAAGAGGATAGGCCCAGGCACTCTCCGCGAATAACATCAAAGCCATCAAACTTATGATCGCTACACACAACCTACGCATCGTTCTCTCCTTCGCGCTATTCGCGCTCTTTCCAATTCTCTTTCCGCTTACTGTTTACAGTTTTACATCGCCGACAAACGAGCGCGAGGGCCGCCATCGACAGCGGCAAAACCGCCGAGCCGCACAACCCCAGACCGCCGCCATCTTCTGCGGAGGTCTCATCCCCCGACGTCGACGTCTCCCCCTCTCCCTCTACTTCGGTCGATTCTGCTACCTCTGTTTTTTCTGCCTCTTCTGCCGGATCTGGCGCTGTGTCCGCCTCTTTCACCAGGTCGATATCGTCTATCCACATGTCGCCGTCGCCAGGCCCCAGGCTGATGCCATAGCCCGTGATCCGTGCCGGATCGATCTCATCCAGGCCGCCGTCATCGGCCCACGGAGAACGCACAAAGTCGCTCCACGGGAAGGTCATCTGGGTCCAGTCTTGCCCCTCGATCTCCAGAGCGAACTCGAACGGCGTTGGGCTATTCGGATCGCCGGAGAAAAGCATCAGAGTAGCCCATTCCGGCGCGCCGTCAGCGCGGAGCCAAAACGATAAGCCCATGCCACCGCTCCAATCCTGCACCAAATCAAAATGATGTCCGCAATCCCCCCAGCCATCAGAAAGAATCTCATAATGGAGGTGCAGCGCGTTAGCTCCACTATGGACGGCGCCCGTCTCTGGCCCACACGTGATGGCGGAACCGGCATCGGCGCTAGCCCCCCAAATACTATCGGATTCAAAATCATCAATGCTTCCCACTGGACTTTTAGACGGCATATCAGCAGGCGTGTCGGTAGGCGTGGGGGGTGATTCCGCTGGCGGTGTGGGGTTGGATGTCGGTTCAGCCTCTGGAGTTTGCTCGGTAGGTTGTTCAGTCGGTGCAGTTGAAGTATCTCCAGCCTGCCAGCGATTGTAATAAACGTTGAGTAACGGCACAAACTCGGCCGTGGCCTTACGGTGCCCGGCAGAACTGGGGTGGCTATCGCCGCTGGGATAGGCCGAGACATTGGTAGCGGCCGCTTGGATGTGCTCGATCTGGCTGCCATGCCAGCGATGATGGTTATCGGGGTGGGTGAGCACATTGTAGTAATCGAAGACCGCCACATTAGCATGCGGATAATCCGTCAGCCATTCATCAACGAGCCAGTTGTTGAAAGCGCGCGCGTTAGCCGCGCGCTTGGCTGTGGTCGCGCTCTCCATCAACGGGGGCGCGGTGATGACAATGAAGAGTTTATCCTGGCGGGTGGCAAAGTACGTCAGAATGTCGTTGTACACGGCCTTGGCGTTCGCTACCGTGAACGGGTCATTAGGCGCGTCTAATGGCGGATCATCGGGGGTGCCGTAGAGATCGGAGTTGGGGAAGCAGGATTTGAACATGATGATCTCATTCTCACCGCCGGGATCAGCCGTCAAGCGCGACCAGGCGCCAAAGTCACCGACGTTCTGACCGCTTTCATTGTAGAGCGCCTCCAAGTAAGTGCTGCTATTAGGGCCGGTGAACCATTCTGGCCAATTAGGGATGTCGGTGCGGTCGCCGATACTATCTGGCCCCCAACCATAGTTCGTCGCGCTGACAAAGCAGTTGTTATTCATCAGCGCCTGGCCCAATCCGCCCGAAGGTTGACCAGGTGTCTCATCCGCCAACCAATTGCCGCCGGTGGAATGATGAATGAAGATCAATTTCACAGTGGATGTAGGCGGGTTGGGATCAGCAGCCAGGGCCGGACGCGCCGTTACGCTAGTCATAACGACCAGTAACACGCTTGAAAACAACAGGCCAATCAACAGCTTTACCTTGTGCTGCATGACAACCTCCTCACCCGTAATCGTTTAATCTTAAGGTGCAACGCACTTGCGTTAAGGCCGTTCCAAGAAAATAAATCTCCCAAAAACGAGCAGTTTTCTGAGGAAAAAGCATCAGGTTTGGAAGGTTTTAATTTCTGGAACTACCTAAGTGGAACGCAAAAGTGCGTTGCACCTACCCACCTACTCCCTTACTCCCTACTCCCCATACTTCTCCACAAACGCCGCGAACGCATCCTCGAAGCATTTCTTGGGCGCGCGCACCAGCCCGGCGCCGACCATACCGACGCCCGGCTCTTTGTGGGCGATGCCCGTGTTGATGAACGGCGGGATGCCGCTGCCCATCACCTTGCGAATGTCAATGCCCAGGGGCGTGCCCCGGAAGTTAAGCACCGGCACGGTGAAGAACTCGTGCTCGCCGGCGGTGATCTGGTACATCTCCTGCGTCACGCTCAGCGCCAGCGAGGACGTCCCGCCGACGAAGCGCACAATCGCGGGCGCGGCCGCCATCGCGAAGCCGCCGCAGCCCACTGTCTCCGTGATGCTGGAGTCGCCGATGTCGGGATTCGCGTCCTCCTCGGTGTAGCCGGGCAGCCACAACCCATCCACAATCGGCGCGGGCGCGGTGAACCAACGGTCGAGCATGCTCGCCACGCGGATGCCAAAATCGGTGCCGTTACGCGCCATCACGGTGACAAGGGTGCTGCCCTCAATGCCTTCGGCCACTTCGACCATAGCTTTCAAGGCGGGCATCGAGAGGTTGAGGAAGAAGTGATCATTGCTGTCGATGAAGGCCAACACCTCCTTCGCGATCTCCTTCTCCGAAGTTTCCACTAAAGCCGGCGCGATCTGTCGGATGAGGAGCGAGGTCGCCGCGCGATTGCGGTTGTGCACCTCATCGCCCATGTGCAACGCCTGCGCGATGATGCTCCGCAGGTCGATGGGGCCGGTATGCTCCAACGCGCGTTTCAGCGCCGGATAGAGCGTCTCCTCCATCCAGTCGAGGCGCTCGATCACGTCGTCGCCGTAGGCGCCGTAGCGCAGCACGCGCCCCAGGCCCTCGTTCTGGGTGGCGTAGGTCACGTTGCCGAAGGTCTTGTTCTTGACCAGGAACACGGGCATCGAGGGGGAGACAATCCCCGCCATCGGGCCGACGGTGTGATGGTGATGGCACGGGTCGAACTCAAACTCGCCC
>JAAAOZ010000321.1 GCA_009908585.1 Chloroflexota bacterium | reverse complement strand
GAAAATCATCTGTTGGATGACTCCTGTTCTGAGTTGGGGGAATGGATCTTGTTACATCGGTGTACAACAATCTTACATCGAGTGGGGGGAGTGTCAAAAAGTTTCCAGCTTCTTGGACAATCGAAGCAGATTGACAGCCCTTGGCACTGCTTCGATTATCCTTCTTCAACGTGCGTTTCAACTTTAGATCGGCAAGGCTAACCTACAAGGCCCGGCATCGCTCGTTAGAGAGGCGCCGGGCTTTGCTGTGGCTAAGGTGATGGCTTTCGCGCTATTCCGCCACGCGCGCCGCGACGGCTAACCCCACCATCGAAAGCGCCAGGGCGGCCAGCGCCACGCCGACGCCGAAGGCATCGGTCAGGGCGCCTAACACCGGCGCGATGATGACGCCCAGCAGGGTGACCAGTTGCGACTCGACCGAGAGGCCGGAGGCCATCACCTGGTTCTCGATCTGGTCGCTGATGTAGGCCACGTTGAGCGGTTTGCGCACGTTGTGCAGCAGGTACAATCCTAGGAAGACGAGGATGGAGAGCGCCGGAATGTCGGCCCACGCGGCGATCCCCGCCACGCCCAACAGCCCCGCGCCCAGGAAGAAGGTCCTGTTGATGGCCTGCCCCACGTTGCCGATGCGCCCGCTCACCGCGCCCGCGTGGCGGGAGGCGTAGCTGGAGAGCAGGAAGATGACGAAGTAGACGCCGCCGATCACCAGCGAACTGCGGCGGTCATCCTGCAACGCCACTAAGATGGGCAAGCTCAGCGCGAAGGTCTCCAAGATGGGTTGTAGGTAATCCTTGGTGGCTTTGTAGAAGGCGTCGAAGCCGGAGCTGTTGAAGATCGCGCGGAGCGCCCCCGGATTGCGGAACAGGCCCAGGAAGGTCGTCGTGGTCGCTTTGATCTGATCGGGGATCTCGTGCCAGACCAGAGTTTGCAGGTCGCCATCCAATGATTTGGGGTAGGTCGCCAAGTTGATCAGATCGAGCGTGTAGGGCAGGATGGAGACCAGGAAGACGTAGCGGTAGTCGCCGGTGTAGAAGACCAGCCCCGCCGCGATCAGCGCGTTGAGCGCCGATCCGATTTGAGAGGCGGCGCGCGTCGTGCCGTAGTAGGGCACCTTGAGATGCTCCAGATCGCGGAGGCGCAGGTGCTCTAAAATCAGCGCCTTGTGCGTCCCGCTGCGCAGCGACTCTCCCAGACCGAAGACGATCATCGCCACGATAAACGGCCCGAATCCCGGCCAGGTGAAGAACATAACGAACGAGATGATGTAGGCCGAAAAAGAAAGCACCATCGACCGGCGGCGGCCAAAGACATCGGCGAAGACGCCGGCGGGGATTTCCAGCAGGTTGGTGGCGATGTCGCGCGCGGCGTAGAGCACGCCGATCTGGAAGAAGCTCATCGTGGCATCGCGGAAGAAGAGGATGAGAAACGGCTCGAAAAGCCGCAGGTTTTTCAGAAACCCGTAAAGTGAAAATCGAAACAGCATTGCGTCGCGGGGGATTTTATCGGATGTGTTCATAGGTTGATCTGAGCCTCCATGAGAAATGCGTCGAAAGTTACCGGGTGAATATCGGTTAGGCCGTTCCAAGAAAATAAATCTCCACTTTGAGGAGCGTCATCCAGGGCAAAGAAGAAGCCCCGACAAGGTTGAGTTTCCTTGTCGGGGCTGCGATGGGATGATGTCCCGAATGGAAGATTACCAGTCCAGGTCTTCCATATCCTCCCAATCCGAGGGGATGCTCAACGGACTCCCGGCCTGAATCTCCAATTCACCTTCGTAGACGATTTGAGGCGCTTCGTAGGCGGTCTCTTCTGTGTGTTTCATGGTTTCCCTCCTAAAGAACTACTTGCGCCGCCAGGCGACGACAGCGCCCAGGGCAAGCATAAGGCCAGCGGCCAAGGTCAAGATGGGCGTGCGCCCGGTCAGCTTGGTCAGGGTGACGGCGGTGGTGTCATTGGTATCTTGCCATTGCTCCCCTGTCCAGCTATTACCACCAGCTACATCCGAGCAATTGCCGGATGTTTGAGCGTAAAACTCATAATTATAGCCAGCCCCGCTGCCTGTCACTGGGCCAGGAACAGTACAAACCCAGTTTGCACCGGTACCTGCACACTCGGCTTGATGGTAAATCCAACCGTCGACATTAGATTTATACTGCACACATACGACTTCGCCAGCCCCAAGGACTGTGTCTGAAGTGACTGTGTAAACATAATCTGTCCCTGTCCAAGGCTGCAGTTCCCAGGATAGTGTGTAAGCCAGAACTATGCTAGAGAAAACGATAGCCAATGCGATTCCGATCATAGATGCAGTAGTCACACGCTTCATATTTTCTTCTCCTTTCAAAATCTTCCAATTTGGGTAAATCTGGGGCCTGTACAATTCCAAAACCTTGAAGCATTAAAATTAAGCACATTTCTTGATTTTCTTTCGATGTGCACCCCCTATTAAAATTCTGCAAAGAAGTTTTCCTGTGTAATTCTCATAAAGCTCTTATTCAAATCTTAGCATAACTTTGAGCGGGAAGCAAGAAATCCATTCTTTCTTCAACTACCAATCCCGCACGACGAGCGGCAAGTAAATGAAGACTTCCTCCGTTTCGATGTCAAACTCGACCTCAGCGGTGGTTGGGTTGGCGTTGTTGCCGGTGACGTCGATGTGGTTGGTGACGGTCGCGCCGGCGTAGGCCGCATCGTCCGTGACCTGGACGGCGAAGGCAAGCGTGACGGCCTCGCTCGCGGCGATATCGCCCGGCTCCCAGCGGATGGTGGCCGGCAGCAGGATGGTCACCGTGGTGGGCGGCGGCAGGAAGATCGTGCCGTCGTCGCTGATCCAGTGCTGGAAGGTCACCTCGGTGGGGAGGGGATCGGTCATCACGACGTGGGAGGCGATCTCATTGCCGAGGTTGCGGATGACGATGGTGTAGGTGACGAGGCTCCCCAGCGGGACGGGATCGAGGCCGCCGGTGTCCACCGTCTTGACGGCTTGGAGATATGGCCCGTCGTCGGTCGTGTCGGTGACGACGCTGGTTGGACTAGAAGCGCCCGCATCATTGTAAGCATGCACACGATAGTGATGGATCGTGCCGGGGATGAGGCCGGTATCCTCGTAGGTCGTCACATCCGCCGCCACCGTGCCGATCTGCTCCCACGCGCTCTCATCCGGCGAACGCTCGATCTGGAAGCCATCCTCGTTGTCGCTGTTGTCGGTCCAACTCAGGCTGATGGAGGTCT
>JAAAOZ010000486.1 GCA_009908585.1 Chloroflexota bacterium | reverse complement strand
CGTCTATCTCTCCGACATCCTGATGACCGATCCCCCCGAATCCACCAACTTCAGCGTTCTGCTTCGCATCCAGTGGTTGGGCATCGCCTTTACGCCGCCCTTTTACGCCGAATTTGTGCGCTCCATTCGCATCTCCGTGCAGGAAGACAACTTCCCCACCGGGTTGCGGGTCGCGAGCTTTCTCATCAGTGCGGTGGTGGCGATTTTGGCGCTCACGACCGACCTGGTGGTCTACGATGGCACCATCACGGCGGGCGCGCCCCACCTGCGCGCCGCCCCGCTCTTCTACCCCTTCGCCGCCCTCTTCATCATCACGGCCCTGCTGGGCCTCCGCGCGACCTTGGCCGCGCGCAAGCGATGCTACACGCGCACCGCGCGCCGTCGCATGGCCTACCTTTCGATTGGATTCGCCGCGCCCGCGTTGGGCGTCTTCCCCTACCTGTTAGCCATCGGCTGGCCGGAGACAATCCCCGGCACCTTCCTGTGGGCGCTCCTCATCTTGGGCAACGTCGCCGTCGGCGGGATGTTGATCCTGATGGCCTACGGCGTCGCCTTCATCGGCGCCCTGACGCCCGACCGCGTGATCAAACATCGGCTGGTGCGATTCTTGCTGCGCGGCCCGGTGGCGATGATCATCGCGATGATCGCCTTCGGCGCGGGGCTGACGTTGGAGCGCGCCTGGGGCCTGGGCGATTACACCCTCTCGCTGGTGGCGTTCGCCGCCGCCGGCATCCTCTGCCAGTTGGGCATCGAGTTGGCCAAATCCATCATCGATATTTTCCTCTATCGCGGGGGACGGGCGGAGGTCGCCCAAGTGCAGGAGCTGGCGCAGCGACTCATCACCACCACTGAGCTGCATCAATTTCTGGAAAACGTCCTGACAGCGATGTGCGAACTACTCCAGAGCAGCGGCGGATTCGTCGCCCTATTGGAGAATGACAAGCCCCACTGGGAAATCGGCTGCAATGTGCACATCACCCCCTCGGATGTGATGGACATTCCGCTGACCAAGGTCGTCGAGGCGGAGAAGCAGGGGCTGTTCATCCTGTGGCATCACCATTGGATGATCCCCGTTCACGATAAGGCGGACGAGCAACTCCTGGGCTTGATCGGGCTGCGCGAGCCGGAAATCACCCTGCCGCTCGCGAACGAACAAGAAGAGCTGCTCTCGCAGTTGCTCTTGCAGGTCAGCGCGGCGCTGGAGGATCGGCGTCTCCAGCATACGATCTTCCGCACTTTTTCGCCGCTGCTCTCGGAGCTGGAGGATATTCAACGGCGCGGCGGCATGCTGCGCTACGAGGGTGATCTGGCCGTGGGCTTTTCGCTGACAGAATCGCCCGAATTGCCGGAGTGGGTGTATAATGCCCTCACGCACTACTGGGGCGGCCCGCGCTTGACGGATAATCCTCTACTAGAGTTGGAGGTGGTAAAGCAGGCGGCTCATCAATACGATGGCAATGTCGTCAAGGGCCTGCGCGCCGTCCTGACGGAAGGGATTGAGCGTCTCCGGCCCGATGGCGCCCGAAAGTTGACAGCACCTGAATGGTTATTATACAATATCCTAGAGATGAAGTTCCTGCGCGGGCAGAAAGTGCGCGATATCGCAATGCGCCTCGCCGTCAGCGAATCCAGCTTTTATCGCAAGCAGCGTGTCGCCATCGAAAATCTCGCGGACATCATCGCGCAGATGGAAGAGCAAGCGCAGAATGAACAACATGATCAACAGGAGGCGCCAGAGACAGCCACGGAGGCCCCTCCAATCGGATCGTAATCAGTGATTTAGTTCAAGATATTATGGGTAGAAGGAGCAGTTATGGCGCATTATATCCCCCCCTACATGCCCCCGTGTGAAAGTTATTGGCAATCGATGTTGGACGAAGGCAACCTCAGCCGTTTCCCCTCCCCCGGCCTGTGGGAATGGACGGAGTTCCCAGATGTAGCGACAGACGTGTGGGAGGCTGCGGAGGATCTGCATCACACCCACACGGTGATGGAATTGGTCATTGACGGCTATAATCGCGGGGGATTGATCGCCCACTGGAAGGGCATCGAGTGCTTTATCCCGGCCTCACATCTGCTCGACTATCCCTTCCCCGCTGACCCCATCGCGCGCGAGGAGCGCTTCAAGGAGTACCTCAACTGCGAGCTGCGCCTTTGCATCATCGAAGTCGAACCGACCCGCAATCGCATCCTGCTCTCGGAGCGCCAGGTGGCGGATTGCGAGCCGGAGGAGCCGGAATGGCCCGATTGGCTCTGCGCCGGCAACATCTGCGAGGGGACCGTCACCAGTGTGCGGCCTTTCGGCGCTTTTGTCGATATCGGCCCGTTGGAGGGGATGGTCCACATCTCGGAGATCTCCTGGGGCCGCGTGCGGCATCCCTGCGATTTCGTGTCGCCGGGCGAGGAGGTCGAAGTGCTCATCCTCAATGTCGATCTAGAGAATCAGCGGGTCGGCCTGAGTATGAAGCGCCTGAGGGAGAATCCATGGCTGATGGTCGAACAGCAGATCCACCCCGGCGACGTCCTGACGGGTGAAGTCGTCAGTGTAGAGAAGTTCGGCGTCTTCATCGAACTGGTCGACGGCTTAGAAGGGCTGCTGCACATCTCCGAGGTCGATCATTGCAACTGTGCATCCGATCTGCAGGCGTACTACGAGCCAGGGGATTCCGTCCCGGTGCGCGTGCTAAATATCACGCCGGATGAGCATCGCATCGCGCTCGGCAGAAGCGTTGTCGCCGCGAGCGATGGAGAACCGGGAGAACCGTACTATGCCACGGGATAATCGTTCGCCTTGGGGCGGCTATCGCATGGCCCGCTCACGGCGGAAGTCAAAGCGCCGCTCCAGCCGATCTCAGAACAAGTTAGCGCCTGTGACCGAGGCGCTGCAATCCGCCGGAGAGAAAATACTTCCCGCGTTGACCGGCCCGGCAGGCCAGCAGATCTTGGCGCTGGGTCTGATCGGCTTTGGGCTGCTGACCATCTTCACGACGGCGGGCCTCAACTCCGGCGCCCTCGTCAACGCCTGGGCGCGCGTTCTGGTCTTCCTCTTTGGATGGGGCGCCTTCCCTGTCGGGGCGATGATCACGGGCCTGGGCTTGCTCTGGCTGCGGCACTTAGTGCATCAGCCGACGGCCTGGCGCTGGCGGCCCTTCATCGGCTTCGAGCTGATCCTCGTCGGCATGCTTACGCTGACCCATACCCTCATCAGCCAACTGGGTTGGGCCTTGGTGC
>JAAAOZ010000465.1 GCA_009908585.1 Chloroflexota bacterium | reverse complement strand
AAGGCCGGCAGCAGCGGATCCTCCGCCGGGAGGTTGATCACATAGCCGCCCGCGTTGATGCGGAAGCTCTGAGCAGCTAACAGCAGATTTTGCGCAATCCCCAAGCGCTGGGGATGCGTCGGAATGGCAGCCAGATCGTAGATGGATTGGTGTTTCTTCAGCGATTTGTAGAGGACGTAGCCCACGAGCCGCCCCTGCTCCCAGTAGCCCAGACCGTGCAGCTCGTCCGCCCGATGCCGAAGGGAGGCCAACTCGCGCTGCCATGGCGCCTCGAAGGTATGGAACGCGGCGTAATGGGCGAGCAGATCGGCGGGTGCGGCGCGGCGAACGGCCGGGGGCGGCGTCACGATCTCGCGATGGCTTGCCTGTTGGGTCAAGACGAAGAGATCGCGCTCGTAGCGAAAACCCAGTTGTTGATAAAGCGCCGCGCCGGCGACATTTTGAAACAGCACCTCTAACCGGAGAATGCGCAATCCCAACTGACGCGCCTTCGTCTGAACTTGACGTAGAAGCTGCCGCGCGATTCCTTGCCGGCGCCATCCGGGGCGCACGCCCACGCCGCTCACCCAACCGCGATCCCCACGCCGGGCCAACAGCGCGATCCCCACCGGCGCGTCCCCGTCCATCGCCACCACCGAGGCCTGAAGATCGACGTCCTCCGCCTCGCACATCTGCTGGAATTGAGCGGTATCCATCCAAATCGGAAGGTAATAATCGGCATAGGCATGATTCAATACGAAGGTCAAATTTTCGAGCGAGAGTTGCGCAGCAGCTATTAACCTTATAGTTTCTTTACTCATATACCCCCTCAGGCCGTTCCAAGAAAATAACTCCTCCAAAAACAGGCTGTCTTCCAAGAAAAAAAGTGTTAGGTTTGGGAGGTTTTAAATCCCAGAACTACCCAAGCAAGTATAATCATAGCATCTAAGAAATGAAAATACAATTTATCGATGGCTCATATAGGAAAGTAGGTGAAATCGTCCCCCCGTTCAACCAGCAGTTTAATTTGGACACAAAGCATCACCGAGAAGGCACAGAGAGGCACGGAGAGGCACGGAGAAATGACTTTCTCTGCGCACCTCTGTGAAAAAGCTCCGTGAAACTCTGTGTAACTAGAGTATGAGCATCATTCGAACCCAATTTCACCTAAAAACCAACAAGAGCCAAAGATGAAACTGAATACCAAGAGTATCAAGACGCGCTTGCTAAAGTTAGAGCAGTCCATGGGTCAGGAGACCCATTGGTCTCCGAACATCAACGAGTTAGAGAAACAGCGAAAGAAACAGCTTTAGAAACCGGAACATCTCAATCCTAATGACCATCCATCTCCCCAGCATTACATTACACGGCCTGCCCGGCATCCCCAACGTCCAACCGGGCGACGATATCGCAAGTCTCATCTTAGAGGCGCTGACCCGCGCGGAGTTGACGCTCCAAGCAGGCGACGTGCTCGTCATCACCCAGAAGATCGTCTCCAAGGCCGAAAGGCGCGCCGTTCGCCTGGCCGACGTCACACCCTCACCGCAAGCGCGGGATATCGCCCAAGCGACGGGGAAAGACCCGCGCCTCGTCGAGGTCATCCTGCGAGAATCGCGCGGCGTGATTCGCCAGCGCGGCCCTGTGCTAATCACGGAAACGCGCCACGGCTGGATCTGCGCCAACGCCGGCGTGGATCGCTCCAACATCGCCGGCCCGGAAGGTGAGAGTGCGCTGCCCCTCCCCCTCGACGCCGACGAATCGGCGCGACGCATCCGCGCGGCGCTGATGTCCGCAACAGGCGCCGATATCGCTGTCATCATCACCGACACGCACGGGCGCGCCTGGCGTGAGGGCACTGTTAACCTTGCGCTCGGCGTCGCTGGGATGTTGCCCATCACCGATCTTCGCGGACAACCGGATATGTTCGGCTACACGCTGCGGGTGACCACCGTTGCCCGCGCTGACGAATTAGCCGCAGCCGCCGGTCTCATCACCGGGCAAGCCGCCGAACGCCTGCCCGTCGTGCTCATTCGCGGCGCGGACTACCCGCGCGGCGAGGGACACGCCGTCGATATGCAGCGCCCGCCGGAGCAAGACCTTTTCCGGTAAATAGGAGTAGAGAAATATGGAAGAGATTCTGACTTTAAGAATACCGAGTGAAATCCAACAGCACCTCAATCGGACACCGGAGGAACTCTCACGAGATTTGCGGCTCTATGCAGCGCTGATGATGTTTCGCTTAGGGAAGCTTTCTTCCGGGGCAGCAGCCGAACTGGCCGGTGTGCCCCGCGTAATGTTTCTAGATCTCTGCGCCGAGTATGGAATCGCCATCTCTCCAATCACCCCAGACGACCTTCGTCAAGAGGTATAACAAATACCCAAAGCAGCAAATATCAAAACAACAGATAGGGATGTCGTGGTTTAATGGTTGATAAACAAGAACTGTCGGGAGACGCCGAATGGAAAACCTACGAGGCTTGGCAACAACAAGTACCAACGGCCATCACAAATGAGAAGTTGTGGCAGTTCTTTGGGTATCGCAAGGCACTTTTCCTGTATGATATTTGCTGGCGAGACTGCGAAAACTTACTTACCCATCCGTTGGGTAAAGCTATCGCCCAACAGCTCATCCGCAGCGCCGGTTCCATCTCGGCCAATATCGAAGAAGGCCGGGGCCGCAAAAGCCAAAAAGAACACCGCTACTTCCTCCACATTGCCCTGGGATCAGCACGCGAGACCAAAGGCTGGTACTACCGCGCCCGACGCCTCCTCAGCAAGGAAACCATCGACCATCGACTCGCCCTCCTCAGCGAAATCATCGCCCTCATCATCACCGAAATCCAACGCTACCACTGACTCTCGTCTCATATATTTGATGTTTTGTATATTTGTTGAATTATTGCTTTGTATATTTGTTGTTTTGCCTATTTGCCACTTTGTTGCTCTGTAATTTTTAACTTCAACCACCAAAGGAGTAAACCATGCCACAGAACGAAATTCCACGAGTCGCCTTGTATTTGCAGGACGCCCACCCCATCCGTGACGGAATGGAGTATGCGCAATACGCCGAGGAGCGCGGCTTCGAGGCGGTTTGGCAGGCCGAAAGCCGCCTGGTGCGCGACGCCATCGTCCCAATGTCCGCCTACGCCGCCGTGACCAAGAAGATCAAGGTCGGCTCCGGCGTCATCAACAACTGGACGCGCAACATTGGACTGCTGGCCGCGACCTTCCTCACGCTGGACGACCTCGCGCCC
>JAAAOZ010000427.1 GCA_009908585.1 Chloroflexota bacterium | reverse complement strand
CATAAATAAGAGGGCATAGCCCTCACGCCAACTTTGGCGGACCACGACGAATGCGCTCCTTCGCTGCTGCTTCCGTCGCCTCCCACAGTCCTTCCACCCACCATGTCGCGCCAGCCTCGGGCCACGGCGCGAGTTTGTCCTGGATCTGCGCATCGGTCAGATCTCCCGTGGCGCCATTCACCACAATATCGAAGGGTGTGGTCAGCGTGCGATTCGCCGCCACGTAATCTTTGATCTCGCGAACATCCGCCGGCGTCACCGCTTCGCTCTGCCCCTCCAGGTTCATCTTCTCCACGAAGATCCCATCACATTTGAGGACACGGCGCATCGACTTCATGCGCGGCCAGATGCCGACGACCCACAGCGGGATACGCGGTCGCTGCACGGGTCGCGGCGGATAATACCTCTCATCCAACAGGGACAACTTCACGTGATAATGCTGGCCGTCGTAATCGAAAGGCTTCCGTTGATAGAACAAGGTCAAGAGATCGATGGTCTCGTCCAGCATCTCGGCGCGCGCCTTGGTGTCGGTAACCACGTCGGAGAACCCCTGCCAGCCCATCCACACCGCGCCCGCGCCCAGACCGAGCGTCAACCGCCCCTCGGAGAGTCGCTCCAAGGCCAGCGACTCACTCGCCAGCTTCCAGGGGCGTCGCAGCGGCGCGGGGATGACCATCGTGCCCAACCGGATGCGCTGCGTGGCCATCGCTGCCGCCGTCAGCGCAATCATCGGGTCCTCACACCAAATCGCATCGCCTAGGAAACAGCCATCCCAACCGGCGGTCTCCGCCAACTGGGCCAGATCCGCAGCCGTGCGGGCCGAACCGTAGGGTAAAGCCACACCGAATTTCATCAATGACCTCCTTCGAAAAATAACCACTAAGACACTGAGAGCACAGAGAAAGACAAAAAACTCTGCGTTCTCTGCGCCTCTGTGGTGAAAATTTTCATCGATTAACGGTGAATCCCGCTCATGGTGACTCCTCACAAGAACATAACCCGTTTTCCTCTTCTACCAACATAGTAAAACATCTTCTGCTCGAAAGCAACGATGCCCCACTTTTGAGCTTCTAACACTCATAAAGTGGGGCGCCTAAAAGTAGATCTCTAAAGAGAGTGCGAATCCCTACGCCAGCACCTCGACCTCGCCCGTGGCGCCGTCGACGCGCAGGCGCTGACCGTTGCGCACCCAGGTGGTGATGCCGGCGACGCCGACGACGGCGGGGAGGCCATTCTCGCGGGCGACGATGGAGGCGTGCGAGATGACGCCGCCCAACTCCGTGACCACGCCGCTCAACCGCGCAAAGAGGCTCGACCACGCCGGATCGGTGAGGCGCGTGACCAAGATAACATCCTCGTCCAACTCCAGCAGGCGCCGCCCGGCCTCGACGGGATCGTTCGTCACGACGGCGAGACCCTCGACGGGGCCAGATCCAGCGCTGGCAGGAATGCCCTGGTAGCGATCTGGCGCTTCCTCGATCTCCTCAGCCGCGCTTTCTATCGCTGGACGCCAATGTTCCGTCTCAGGATCATACCACACCAACTCCGGGGGTGGGGTCTGAGTTAGATGCAATTTAAATTCCGACCGGCGGCGATCCAGAGCCTCCTTCTTTACCTTATTTTCCCCGTGACTTCGCGAAAAGTCCAAAAACTCATCCAAGGTATAGAACAGCATGATATCATCGGGGTCTTGCGGATAGAAATATCGGGAAAGATGCTGCGCGGCCAGGCCATAGATGGCCTGCTTGAGCGAGACGTTGCTTTTGGACTCCTCGCGCCAGGAGAGCAATTGTTGCCCCCACTTGAGCACGCGCTGCCAGATGATACGCTTCGGGAAGAACATCTTTTGAAGTGCTGTTTCCGCTTCCTGACGAGCGAGAGCCGCCCGCTGCTTCGGAGATTGTTCCTCGCGCAATTGGCTGGCGATGGCCAGCAGGATATGCTCCGGTCGGTCGGCCAAACGCTCAGCTTCGTAGTCCAATTCGCGACTGAATCCGCGATGACCATAATCCTTCAAGAAGCGTCGCACGCCTTCGACCAAAGGTTGCGCCTCGGGCAGATCCTCATAGGCATCGAGATCAGTGACGCCCTGCTCCAATCGCTCCCGGACCAGGGAGCCGCAGGTCGCCGCGATTTCGCGCAACTGCCAGATGCGCTGCCCCATCATCGAGGTGGTCGTGGCGTTGCCGGCGAAAAGCGGCACCAGTTCGGGTACCTGCTCGTGCAAGGTGCTATCCAGTCCCGTGACCGTCATCGAGACCACGATGTGCGCGCGTCCAGCCCAGGTGCAACGCCGGTAAAACTCCGGCTCGAAGATCGACCAGATCAGATCGCGCGGCGTTGTGGTCGCCTCACGCAGCGTCCAGTAGATCTCACGTAGTTCTTGATCCAAATCCGGCAGTTGATTTTTGTAGAAATCCACGGCTCGTTGGTAGACCTTATAGAAGCGCTGAGGAAGGCCCAGCTTTCTCTTCAACGGGATTGTAGGTGTCTCTTCGATCATCCCCGCCGGCGCACCCAACGATGTAGGATCGAAAGGCATCACCGAACCGACGTTGTGGACGAAATAGCTGATATTGAGATAGACCCAATCCTGGATCACGGCGGTGGGACGCATCGCCTGATCAAAGTCCGATGTATCGCCGGCAATCTGCTCGATGAACCAACTGATCTCCTTATTGAGTTGTGACTCCGCCGTGGTCACCGTCATCGGACGCGCCACCTGCATCGATTCCTGAGTATTTTGTCCGCTGAGTAACCATTCCGTCATAATTCCACCTTCTTTACATTCGCATATTCTAGAAATCCCATCACTTGCTCGCCATCCGGCGATATAAATCGCGCCGGGCCAATTCTATCATGCAGCAGATCGCCTGGCGCCGCCTGATCACGCACGGCTTCGTGGCCGGCCGGCCCCAGATAGAGCGTGATCGGCGAACTGGGCCGCGTCAGCGTCCAGGCGCCTAACTCCAGCGCCGGGACGTCCAAGGCCCAGCCCTCGGCAGTATCACGGAACGCCAACTCGCGCACGGGGACGAAGTCGCCCGTAGGTGTGACAGCGCGCCCCATATAGAAGTTGCTCCCCTCCATATAAACCACCGCCGCGTACAGCTTTTCGGGAATGGTGATGATCGCCCACCCCGTGCTGGCACGCATCGGGCGCCGGCCCCAACTGTGGTCGCGATAGCAGATGAACTCACCGTCCCACGCCTCATCGCCCAGACGTACACGCCCA
>JAAAOZ010000251.1 GCA_009908585.1 Chloroflexota bacterium | reverse complement strand
TCTCATCCTCCGCACCGGACCGCAAAACCTGCTGGCGGTAGCCCATCACGTAGCCATCGGCATTGTAGAGCGTCACGACGACGACCACGCGCGTGACGGCCGCCCCGCTCTCGTTGGCGATCTCGCCGGTGACGCGATACTGCGGCCCGCTGACGGCCCCCTCGCTCGCGACGACCGTCAGGGGCACGAAGTTCTCCGTGACCGCGCTCACCGTCTCGGCGCGCAGCAACTCCACCCGCATATCGGCGACGCCCGTGGGCGGTTCCTGGAAGAGCACGGCAAAGGGCGCGTGTACCCCCGGCGGGAGGTAATCGGCGGCGGCCAAGGCTATCTTCGAGGCCAAGGGCGCGCCATCGGCGGTGAGCAACGTCGCTCGCACCTGGAGATTGGTCACCGGCGCGTCGATGTCGTTGACGACCTCGCCCATACACCACACGCCACCCACGGGCGTCTCGTACATCGCCGCATGGTCGATCCCCAGCGGCAGCGGCGTGGGCGTCGGCAGGAGCATGTTGCCAACCGGCGGCGCGATGCCATCGGGAACCTCGTCCTCCTCCGTCTCCATTGGGATGATCAGCGATTGGCCGATGCGCAAAATCTCATCCTCCGCCAACCCATTGGCGGCCAGGAGCGCATCCAAGGTGACGCCATATTCTATTGCGACGCCGAAGAAGGTATCGCCCTCTTGGACGATGTGGATCACGGGGGTGGGGCTGGGCGAGGGTGTGAAGGTGGGCGTTGGCGGGATAGGCGTCAGGAAGCCGGCGACTCCCATGGTTGGCGTCGCCGTGACCTTGGGTGACGGCATCGGCGTCGGCGTGGGGGACGGCGGCGGCGTCAGAACGGCATCGCAGCCCAGCAAGAGGAGCACCGCACCCAACGTCAAGATCCGCGCTCCGCGTATAATCGACTTCCCTTTCTCTTGTAAGTTCACAGCCGAAATTATATCACACTCAAGACACGGAACAACGCCGGCATTCCGCTTGTGTTTTCGATCAGGACTGCTACCATAACTAAGGACCATCGTGCAATGATTCCGAACTTTATCCCACTGAATCAAAGGGAGGCAGGCGTGTCAGACTCCAAACGAGTTCTTATCGTCGAGGACGACATCCTCGTGGGAGAAAAGCTGCGAGGAATGTTGGAGGCCGAGGGTCATATTATCGTGGGCGAGACCGACAGCGGGGAGGCCGCGATCACGTTGACCGCCGAGTTGGAGCCAGACGTGATCTTCATGGACATCACGCTCGCGGACCTCGACGGGCTGGAAGCAACCCAGCGCATCATGGCCCAGCGCCCGACGCCTATCATCATCCTAACAGACTCCGATTCATCGGAAATGATGAACAAAGCCCTTGACGCCGGCGCCGGCTATTGTCTCACGCATCCCGCAACGCGATCAGACCTCGACCAGAGTATCATCATCGCCACGGCCCGCTTCAAGGATTTGATGGAAGTCCGCCGCCTGAAGGATCAACTCCAAACAGAGATCAACGAGCGGAAACGAATGGACGAGACGCTGCGCGAACGCGAAGCGCAATATGAGACCTTGGTCGAACGGGCGCCGGTGGGCATCTTCCGCACAACCTCCACGGGCGCCGTGCTGGATGTCAATATGTGGATGGCCAAGATGGTAGGATATGAGACGAAAGAGGCTGCAATCCACGCCTACAATGATCTGGCGCAAGAACTCTACGTCGATCCCGACCGGCGGCGGACCTTCATCGCAGAACTGGAGGAGAAGGGGGACGTCGAGGGCTTCGAGTACGAAGCGTACACGCGCACGGGCGCGCGGATTTGGATCGCTATGAATGCCCGGATCAGCCGGCGTTACCCCGATGGCGCCTTCGCCATCGATGGCTTCGCGATCGATATCACCGAGCGCAAGCAAGCAGAAGAAGCGCTACGAAAGAGTGAGGAGCGCCTCAAAGAAGCGCAGCAAATCGCGAAGATGGGCAGTTATGAGACGGATTTGGTCAACAACTATTGGGAAGGATCGGAAGAATTTCTGCGCATCTTTGGCTTCACGGAACAGCGCCGCTATACCCAGGAGGAATTCCAGGCTCTCGTGCATCCCGATGATTTCGATGAGGTGATGACGGTATTTGATCAGCGCCTTGCTACCGGCGAACCCTTCGACCATGAATATCGCTGCCTTCACCGGCAGACTGGCGAGGTCATCCATATCAAAAGCCGGAGCCACATTATTTACAATGACGCGGGCCAACCGGTCCGAGTTATTGGCGTGAAGCAGGACATCACCGAGCGCAAGCGGATGGAGAGGATGTTGCGGAAGCGAACCGCGCTGCTGGAGCACACCATCACCAATCTGGAACCCGGCGATCACTTATGTTGTATGTACGAGACGGAAGAGGAACATCGCGCTGTGCTCACCCCCTATTTGCGCTACGGGCTGGAGCGGAACGAGAAGGTGTTGTACATCGTGGATGCCCACACCTCGGAGACGGTCCGGGGCTACCTGCGAGACGCCGGCATGGAGGTAGAGACCTACCTGGAGAGTGGACAGTTGGTGTTTTTGACATCACGAGAAACGTACACGCGCGGTGACACCTTCGACCCCGATGCGATGATCGCTATGCTGCGCGCCGAGACGGCGCAGGCATTGGAGGAGGGCTATGCCGCTTTGCGCATCACGGGGGAGATGAGTTGGGCGCTGCGTGGTCTGCCCGGCTCCGAACGGCTGATCGAGTATGAGACCAAGCTCAATAAGTTCTTCCCCCAGCGGCGCGCGTTGTCAATCTGCCAATATGACCGGCGGCGCTTTGACCCAGAGGTCTTGCTGGATATCTTGCGCACACATCCCATCGCTGTTGTGGGCACAGAGATGTACGACAACTTCTACTACGTGCCGCCGCAGGAGATGACCATCGCTAACCTTCCCGCGGTGACGTTGCGACACTGGCTGGACAGCCTGGCAGCCCGCAAGCGTGTCGAAGAAGCTCTACGGGAAAGCGAGCGCCGATTGGATCAGATGTTACAGACGCTCGTCGATGGGATGGTTCGCGTCACTCCAGAGGGGAAAATCACCTACGCCAATCCGGCCGCCGAAGAGATCTTGGAAATTCACAGGGACGAAATCCTGAAGCGTTATTACCACGCGCGGTCGTGGCAACAGATCGACGAGGACGGCAATCCCTACCCCCAAGAGCGCCTACCGCTGGCCATAGCGTTGGAGAAGAAGCAGGAAGTCAAGGGGAACGAGCACGGCATCGAAGCGC
>JAAAOZ010000226.1 GCA_009908585.1 Chloroflexota bacterium | reverse complement strand
AATATGCCGAAGGGCACGTTGGGATGCAGGCGGGCGTGGTTGCGTAGACTCATGCACCTCCATTCTTCCAGCGCCTCGTCAATCAAGCCAGCCTCCGCCAAGGCCCACACCATCCAGTAGACGGTCTGGGGCCAGATGCCGGCGTTCTCTCCCTCCCCGGGCGGAATGGGCGCCAGCGAAATCCCTTCCGGTGGTCGTCCGCTGTATGGCCGACTCATCAGCGTCAGGCCAATTGGCGTGTGGCACTTCTCGATGGTCTTCAGGAGTGCGCTCCGTTGCTGCGCGGGTGTACCACATCGCCCCAGCGCGGCCCAACTTTGTGCGTTCAAGAATAGCCGGTCCTCGGCGTATGACCCTACTGGCGCACCGGCGTCGGTGTAGCCGCGCAGGAACCAGTCGCCGTCGAAGGCAAGGCCAACCGCGTCACGGACCTGCTCAACGAACGTTTCCAGCTCCTCGGCCAGGGCGATGTCGTCTCTCCGTCGCGCGAAACGCGCCATAGCGTCAAAGGCTCGACAGGCCATGCCTGAGTTCATGACCGACTCTCCCTTGCCTTGTCGTCCCATACCCGATAGATAATCGTTCCAATCCCCATCGCGGATGCAGACCAAGCCGTGGTCACCGGTGCCGATACTATCTCTCACCCAGTAAAAAGCGCGCTTTAGGTGTTCCCACATCGTGGCTTCTCCCTGATCCCAGAAGGGACAGACCCGGTCGAAGAGCGCCTCGTTGCCAGAAGCCTCGACACTCTCACAACAGCCAAGCACAAACCAGAGCTCGCTGTCGCTCTCGAAGTTCATGGTGTCCAGGTCACGCTCTGGTAGAAAGTTGTGGGTCATTGGAAGGTCACCGTTGGCCAACTGGGTCTTCGCCATCCAGAGAAGCGAGCGCTCTGTCAAGGACCAATTCCACGGCGCAAGCACCATACTCGTCTCCCCCACCTCGCGGACGGCGAACTCGTCCCAGCCGTAGTCACAGCCTCCCAGAGCGATGTAGTGCTCCTGCACCGCCGAATCGTACGACGCAAAGGAGAGCAACTGTCCATAGGTCCACAGGCACTCGTCACGCATCCACGTCTCCGGCGTCTCGAGATCTACCGGCTTCAGCATCTCTTTCCACATCTGTTGGATGGTCTCTGGAGTATGGTTAGCGAAGGTCGCCTGCCTAGCCTCACGCTCGGCAGCGTCACCATAACCGACGGCGAACCACAGTGTACATGACTCCCCCGGCGCCAGATCCAGCGCACCACGCAGACACAAGGTGCCGCACTCGACCTCTCCCTCGAATGCCTGGCTTCCCAGCAACATGAGAGCACCGGGTACGTCGCCAGATGGGGGTGTTACGACGTATCCTGCCCCATGCGCAACGCCTTCTGGCGGCGCATCGGCGAACACGCCCGGCACGATGTCGCTCCTGGCCTCAACCTGCCCGCTGAGGTGCTGCAAGCTTTTATTGCGCAAAGTGAAGAAACCGACTAGTTCCCCTTTCTGATGCGGGGGCGCCATAAAGACCTGCTTTACGTCCAGATAGATCTTATCGTCTTTTTCGATCTCACCGCTGTAGGTCGCATATCCAACCCCGTAGCGAATGTGTTTGTTGTGTTGTAACTCACTATGAAAGAGCGATACGCGCGTCTCACTGGCCTCGACCACCAGATACAACCCGGAACGGCTCACCCAGCGGCGGCTGGGGGCCAGCAACTGATACCCGCCCTCCGTCGTAAATAGCTCGACATCGCCCCATTGATCCACCAGGGCACTCAGGCGACCGGTGGCGATCAGGTGCCGAAAGCGCTCATTGACCGCGCTGGCGCCCACCTTCAGATCAAAGCAAGGAAGCCCAGTGGCGTCGTGGCTCCAGCGCCCATATCCACACTGCTCGAAATCGTACCTTGCCTCTACATTGGTTGTGTTTTCCATAGAATTTTTCCTTGATTTGTTAAGTGTAGGGTTGGTTAAGAAAGGGATTGGTTTGATCACGTGCCGAGGGCATCTCCGTAGCGCACATTCTGAGGGACAATATCCGGATACCGTCTGGATCTCGGATCGTATCCCCGATGATGGGCCAGATGATACGCAAACAAATAGAGTGGGGTGATATAAAGAAGCGGGGTCGCTAACTCATCCAGTCCGCCCGGCAGTTGGACAATGTGGGACGCCAGGCGGCGCATGCCCGATGAGACTTGATCGGTCAACACCACGGATGGCGCCCCCATATAATCGGTAACCGTCAGGAAATCGAGCACGCGCTGGCTGGATGGACCGTGCGGCGCCACGAAGAACATCGGCGTCGTCTGATCAACCTCGCGTAGGCGTCCGTGTAAGAAGTTCTCCAGATCCTGAGACGCCGAGTACATCTTGGCCATCTCGATGATCTTGAGTGAAGCCTCTTCAGCCGTGCCGGCGTTGGCGCCTGAGCCCAACACGAAGACATTGGGGGCTTCAGCGTAGTGCTCAGCCAGTTGCTCGATCTGAGCTGTCTGATCTTCAAGAAACCGGCGAGAAGCGTCAGCCGCCCGCTTGATCTGTTCTTTCCAATGATCGACTCCATCCGTCGAAATCTTATGATGGGCTTCAGCGAGCCGTAGCGCAAGTAGATAGAGGGCGACCAGCGTTTGCACATAGGATCTGGTTTTAATGGAGACGTTGAGCGCCCCACGCACGAGGATCGTCGCATCCGCTTTCTGCGTCACGCCAGACGTGGCATCGCCGGTCAGCGCCAACGTCATGGCGCCAGCGTCTTTTGCCTTCGCCAGCGCGTCAACGGTCGCCTGGGTGTTGCCTGTAGCGGAGATACCGACCACCAATGTGTGCGGACTCAGTAGCGCCGATTCGACATAGGTAGCAAAAGCAAAGCTGGGGATAGCCTCTGCAGGAACGCGCATCAGGTTCTCCAAGACGTATTTCCCCACTTGCCCGGCGTACAACGACGTACCACAGCCAACGAAGTAGACGCGCGTCACGTCTCGCCGATCCGGACCGTTCAGCCAGGCCCGTATACGTTCATCGCTCAATTCCCGGCGTTGCCAGGTCTCTGACTGAGCCAATGAGAGGATATTCGCCAACAAAGGGTCCGCGTCATGCATGAAGTGATTTGCTGCCCAAGCCCATCGTCCAGGCCAACGTCGCTGCGCCGAGCAATCCCACTTGATCTGCCGGCAGTTCAGATAGAGCAAACGTCCGCAAGCTATCCCGAGCGGGAGACAAAGCCTGGGTCACACATTCACGTAAGCGTTCAACCAGC
>JAAAOZ010000220.1 GCA_009908585.1 Chloroflexota bacterium | reverse complement strand
CGTCGAGGATCGACTCGGCGATCAGCACCTCGGCGACCTCGTCGTGCTCCACGCCAGGGGGTACATCGGCCAGCGCGCCGAAGCGCAGCGCCGCCGCGACGAGCAAAATGCCCACCAGCAGCCAGTATCGCACGCGGGACGCCCGACTCACGCCGATACCACCTCGCCCCGCATGGCCCGCCCCGATTCGCCCACCAATTTCGTCGGCGTGATGCGATTGTAGAGATCAGTCGGCGTGCGGGTGACCACCGCGATGTAGGTGTCCGTCCAGCCGCGCCAGCGCCCGCGCGCGTCCTGCCGCTCCCAGAGGACGGGCAGGGTCGCGCCGACGAAGTGCTCGCGATAGGCGGCGGCCAATCGCTGGCCCAAGGCGCGCATCCGAGCGGCGCGCCGCTTCCGCACGCGCGGCGAGATGGCGTCCGGCAGCTTAATCGCCGCCGTCCCCGCCCGCTCCGAGTAGGGGAAGACGTGCAGGCGACTGAAGGCCATCCGCTCCACGAAGGCCAAACTCGCCTCGAACTCCGCCGCGCCCTCGCCGGGGAAGCCCACGATCACGTCCGTGGTGAGCGCCACATCGGGCGCGATGGCCCGCGCCTGCTCGGTCAAGGCCGCAAATTGCGAGGCCGTGATCCGCCGCCCCATCCGCTTCAGCGTCGCATCGGCGCCGGATTGGAGCGGGAGATGAAGTTGGCGGCAGAAGCGCGGATGCTCCAGGAGATGGAGCAGGCGCGCGTCCACGTCCCACGGCTCGACGGAGGAGAGTCGCAAGCGAGGCCGTTGCGTGCCCGGCTGTGCCTCGACGTGGGTCATCTCATCCAAGATCGATGCTGCGAGGTGAGCCAGGCTATAAGCTTCATCTAAATCCCGAAAATCCTGCCCATAGGCGCCCAGGCTCACGCCGGTGAGCACGATCTCCCGCGCGCCGTGGGCGAGCATCCCCCGCGCCTCGGCCACGACCTCGGCGGGCGGGCGACTGCGCGCCGGGCCGCGCAGCAAGCGCGTGACGCAGTAGGTGCAGGCGTGATCGCAGCCGTCCTGGACGGCCAAGAAGGCGCGCGTGTGCCCCCAGCGCCCCGGCGACCACGGCAGCGGCGCTTCGAGCGGCGGCTGGCGGCCCATCACGCGCGCGGGCAAGCGATATTTCTCCTCGTTGGGGATCACCCACGCGACGCCCTCGAACGCCCCGGCGCGGGCCCCGTCCTCGGTGGCCCAGCAGCCGGTCACTGCGATGCGCGCGCCTGGATTCTGCCGATGGAATTGGCGCAGGCGCTGGCGGGTCTTGCGCGCGGCCGCCACTGTGACCGCGCACGAGTTGAAGACGATCACATCCGCCGCTTCGGGCGCATCCACCACAGAACAGCCCGCCCCAGCGAAGTGGCGGGCTAACGTCTCGATCTCTGCCGCGTTCAGGCGGCAGCCCAGCGATTCCAAATAGACCAACATCAGCGCGGCGTGCGCACCTTGAAGCCCTCGTCCTTCAGCCGCTCGCGAATCTTGGCGAGTAATTCGTTCGTCTCATCTGGATCCAAATCCGTCACCGTAATCACGCCCGGCATGGGATCGAAGGCCACAAACGCCATCGCATCCGACGTTATCATCACCTCGTCCAAAATCTCCCAGATGATACTCTCGTGGTCGGCCAAGCGATAATTACTGAGCTTTAACGAGCGCGCCAGCAACGAAGACACGTCCACATCTGGAATCGGAAACTCCTCATCCCATTCCTCATATTCGTCATACTCGTCCCCGTCCCACTCGCCCATGCCATCCTCCATGCCTTCCATCCAGGCTTCTGGCAAGGGGGGAAACGGGAAAAAGAGGAACGCCAGGATGGTGATCAAGACCAATCCCAACCCGGCGAAAATGTAGAGGAAGCCGCGCATCACGTTCCTGAAAAAGGTCTCCACCGCCGGGATCGGGAAGTGCCAGAGGAAGACCAACAACGCGCCATAGAGCACGATGATCATCAGGGCTTTGGCCCACGGATACCCATGCCTTTCTTGTTCTTCTGGTATATTTGTCATTCTTGTTCCTTTTCCAACCTCATATTTCTATCTTATCTTAGCAGAATAAAGCAGATGGAGCGAATGGAACAGATACACGATCAGATAGGCCAAATGATACAGAGTTTCGCGGAGTTTTTCACAGAGATGCACAAAGAAATTTACGTCTCCGTGCCGCTCTGTGCCTCCTCAGCGATGCTCTGTGTCCAAATTGATATCTAATCTGCCCCGGCAGTCTTCCGCCCGCAGGCCTCTGCCCATTCACTGATCAAAACTATCCTCAGGAGAAGTACGGTCAATAGGATGATGATACCTCACGGCAGCGGCGTCACCGTTAAATCGTCAAAAGCGATGACGACGCCGCCCTCGCCAAAAGCGCCCGCGTAGAAGCCCACATCCCCGCGCCGGAGCGCATCGTCCTCGACCTGGGCGACCTGCTCGCCATTGACGGAGAAGGTGAAGTTCGCGCCTTGCGCTTTGATCTCCAGATGATTCGTCGCCGCCCCCTGATGGACAGCCTCGTTCGCTGTCCAATCGCTGCCCAGCACCGTCCACGCTTCATCTTGATAGCGGGCTACGCGGACGTAGCCATCGCCGCTGATGGAGAAGGCGTAGAACGCCTCATCCTCCTGCATCCGCAACAGCACGCCGTACTCGTTGTCCATCGGCCCGGCGACCTGCGTCGCGTCCACCGCGATGCGAGCATCCCCAACGCTCCGCCCGGCAGAAGCCCACGCCACCTGCCCCGGCAGCAGGATGTGAATCTGCAATTGCCCCTCGGTCATCGAGACCTCGGCGACGGCGTCGGAGCTAAGTTCCCAGTCGCCCTGCGAATCGAAGGTCTCGGTCCACGACTGCTGCGCGGCCGATCCACACGCCGCCAGCGCCAATCCGGCCAAAAGGATGAGGACTATATGTAGCCATCGCAGTCTACGCATCGATATACCTCTCTTTACGGAACCCTTGCGAAGGTTCTGCCGGGATATTGATAGCGACATAATTCTCAACCAACATAATGGCGTCTGGCTTCAAAAACAACTGCGAAACCTTCGCAAGGGTCATCTCATGGTTTCCGAACATCCAAATTATCGAACCAGACAATCGTGCTGCCCTCGGCCAGGGTGCCCGCCGCCATACCGACGTCGCCGCGATCTAAAGCGTCATCCTGCACCTGGGCCACCTGCTCACCATTGACATACATCGTCAACTGCTCTTCCTCACAGACGGCCAACACGCGATTCTC
>JAAAOZ010000369.1 GCA_009908585.1 Chloroflexota bacterium | reverse complement strand
GCGGGGCAACACTTCACCGCGCTCTTTCCGCCCTGGCAACGGGAGAGCGCACAACAATTCATCGATGAGATTCAATCCCACAAGGCTGCGCTGGATCGCAAGATGACCTTCCGGCTCGGAGAGCGGACGGCGCATCTCTACTTGACCGGCGGGGCAGTCAACGACGTCATCCTCATCGTGGGCGCCCTATCCCGCGCCGAGGTTGCCAGTCAATTCTACGAAGAACTGATGACCGTCAATAACGAACAACTGAACGCGCTGCGCATCGCGCTCAAAGAACAGGCGATGCTCACACGCAAGCAGGAGGAATTGACAAGCCTCAACAATGAGTTGGTCACATTGCAGCGGGAACTGGCCAAGAAGCACGCCGAGGTCACCAAGGAACGCGAGCGCTATCGGCTGGTCTCCGAGGTCATCTCCGATTACGCCTATGCTTTCCGCGTGGATCACGAGGGAAATTTGAAGCGCGAATGGGTCACCCAGGCCTTCGAGCGGATCACGGGCTACAGCACAGATAGCGACACCGCACTCGATTGGACACATCTCGTCCATCCCGATGATCGAGCTATCGCGGAAGAGCGCGCCGAGCGGCTGCTCTCCGGCAAGGCTAACATCAGCGAATTCCGCATCATCACCAAAGACGATGAAGTTCACTGGATTCGAGATTATGCGCGTCCGGTCTTGGCCGACTCAAATCAGGAACAGCGGGTCGTGCGCATCTACGGCGCGGCCCAAGATATCACCCGCCAAAAAGAAATGGCCGCCGAACTGCAACGCTACACCGAAAATCTGGAACAACTGGTCGCCGAGAAGGTCAAGGCGCTGGAGCAAGAGCGCAGCAAGGTCATCCAAGCCAGCAAGCTGGCCGCCATCGGCGAGATGGCCACGGGCGTCGCCCACGAGTTGAACCAACCGCTCACCGCCATCTCCTTCGAGGCCGATTACCTCCAGCAAATTGGCGAACGCGAGGGCGGCCATCTGCAAGGCGCGGCGCTGTGGGAGGAATTAACCCATGTGGGGACGAATCTCACCGGCGACGTCGACCGCTGCCGTCGCATTATCGATCACCTCCGCACCTTCGGGCGCGTCACGGAGAAGAAAACCGAGCCAACTAACCTCAACGAGCCGATCCGCAACAGCTTCCTGCTCATCGGCGAGCGGCTCAAACAGCACAACGTGATCGTCGAGCGCCACCTGGCGCCCGAACTTCCGCCCATTATGGCCGATCCCCACCGCTTGGAGCAGGTCTTTCTCAACCTTATCAGCAACGGGGAGTATGCCACGGCAGCGATGCAAGCGCGGATCGAAGCGGGTGAGATCGAGCGCCCGGATTACGAGAAGCGATTGGAGATCCGCACCAAGGCGAACGAGGACTTCGTCATCGCTACCGTGCGCGATAATGGCAGCGGCATCCCGCCAGAGGCGCGGGATCACATCTTCGAGCCGTTCTTCACCACCAAGCCGGTGGGGGAAGGCACAGGCCTGGGCTTATCCATCAGCTACGGCATCGTGCGGGATTTTGACGGCGACATCACATTTGAAAGTCAGCGTAATAAAGGAACGACCTTTTACATTCGCTTCCCCATCACTGACCTTGATCCCCAGGATAGATAAATTTATCTTCAAAAGATGCGCCGCAGCGATTGAACTTATGTTCGTATCGACCTGATGTTCAGCCCATTTATAACCTGAGCCTTGGAAGGAGAATTATCATGCCTGAGAAAATATTAGTAGTGGATGACGACCCTCGGGTACTAAGCACCTTCACGCGCCATTTACGATTAAAAGGCCACACCGTCATCACGGCGATGCGGGGCGAAGAAGCCCTCGCCGTCTATAATCGCGAGCGTCCCAGCATCGTCTTCGCCGACGTGCGCATCCCACCGCCCAATGGGATCGAAGTACTCAAGAGCATCCGTCAAAAATCCCCCGATGCCGAGGTCATCTTGATCACCGGCCACGGCGATATGGAATTGGCCATTGCGGCGCTACGTGAAGGCGCCTCCGATTTTATCCCTAAGCCCATCGCGCCCGACATCCTGACCAACGCGCTGCGCCATGCATGCGAACGTCTCTCCCTAAAGCGCGAACTGTATGCAGCGCAAGAGCAATTGACCGCTTACACCACTGATTTAGAAGCGCGGGTAGAAGAACGTACTCGCGAGTTGAGGGCAGCTAACGAAAAACTCAGGGAATTAGATCGTATCAAGACCCGTTTCATCGCTGACATCTCTCACGAACTCCGCACACCGCTGACCACCATCCATCTCCTGTTGAACTTGCTACAAGAGGGTCAGCCAGATAAGCGCGCGACCTATATCCACAACCTCAACCTCCAAACCAATCAACTTATTCAAGTCGTAACTGATATTCTTGCCTACGCCAAATTAGAATTAGAACGAAATGAGATCACCCTCATACCGACCGATCTGAATTTAGTCACAAGTACAGTGATTCAAAAAAATCAGCAGAAGATTAAAGCTCAGGGGCTAACTCTAACCTACGAGCCAGAGGAGGAACTTCCCGCCGTCTTGGGCGATAAGGAGTACTTGGATCTGGGCATCACCACAATGTTGGAGAATGCCATCAACTACACCTGCGAAGGCCACATCTGGGTTCGCACCTACCACGACCATGAGGAAAGACGGGTCTACGTGGAAATCGAGGATACCGGGCGGGGCATCTCGCCCCAGGATATGCCCCATATCTTCGACCGGTTCTATCGCGGCCAAAATGTTGGCTCGCTTAATGTTCCCGGCACCGGTCTGGGGTTGACGCTGCTAAAAGAAATTATCGATATGCATCAAGGTGAGATTGAGGTGGAGAGTGAGTTAGGACACGGCACCACCTTCCGCATCAGCCTCCAAGTGGAAACATGTGCGCCTAGGGGATAACCCCCTCCGAGACAGACCGTTAAATAACGACAGCCCGCTACTTCTTAGATGAGCAGCGGGCTGATTTTTGTGACAAGAGACGACTTTACCAATAGTGGTGCACGAGCGAGCGAATGCGCGTCCGATAGATGTTGTGGATGGCGGCCATCGTCTCAGAGGAAAGCGGCGGCAGATCGGCGGCAGTGGTGTTGTCCGCCACGTGATCGGGACGTTTCGCGCCGGGGATGGCGCAGGTGACCGCGTCCGACATCAAGATCCAGCGCAGGGCCAATTGCGCCATCGACGCGCCCTCCGGGACGTAGGGCCGCAGCGCCTCGGCGGCCTTCACGCCGGCTTCGAAATCCACGCCAGC
>JAAAOZ010000291.1 GCA_009908585.1 Chloroflexota bacterium | reverse complement strand
GACGTTGGCGAAGGCCAGCGCCGCGTCCTCGACGTGGAGGTGTTGGTGCAGCGCTTTGCCATCGCCGCAGACGACGATGGGTTTACCCTTGCGGATGCGGTCGATCCACGAGAAGTCCACCGCCACCTGGCGGAGCAGCCCTTGCTGCGGGCCGTAGGTCGTCGAGGGCTTGATGATGGTGACGGGGAAGCCCTCGCGGTAGTAGGCGGCCAAAAAGACGGCATCGGCGGCGGCCTTATCGCGCCCGTAGGCCGTGAGCGGCCGCAGGGGATGATCCTCGGTCACGGGGAGCCAGTCGTAATCGATGCCGTAGGTGGCGACCGTGGAGCACATCACGAAGTGGCCCACGTCGCGGAACGCGCGCACGCTGCTGAGCGCGTCCTCGCGATTGAAGCAGATCATATCGATGGCCGCGTCGAAGCGCTCGGCCTGCATCGCCTGCTCGAACGCCTCGCAGGCGCGCGCCCTCCGGCACATCGCCGCGCTGCCCGCGATTGAAGCAGGCGACCTCGTGGCCTTGCTCCAAGAGCAGGCGCACGATACTCGTGCTGATGTTACCGGTTCCGCCGACGATACAAACTCTCATAATTATTCCTCCTTGGTGGAAATTCCTGTTGTTTAGGTGAACTACGCTTGTGTAGATCGTATTGCGTATTTCGTAACGAACTAATGACGAGATTCGATTGGTAGGTGTGCAAAGTGTGCACGAAAAAATTACGCAATACGTTGTACGGAATACGGGTCGTCTGGGCCTGGCATCCTATCTATGCCGTGTGTGGCTCGGCGGGGACACCGGCAACACGGAGACGTATTCCGTAATGAACTAATGACGAGATTCGATTGGTAGGTGTGCGAAGTATGTACAACAACTCGGTTTAAACATCCACGCCCAAGAAGACGCGGATCACGTAGCCGACTAAGAAGCTGAATCCCGCCACGCCGATGCTCAGGCCGGCCATCTCCAAGAAGCGCCGGCGGAACGGGAGCTGTTTGGCGACGGAGATGTAGTAGTTGAAGAGCGCGATGATGGTGATGGCGATGGTTAGCGTTGCTGCTAGGCAGAGGTAGTAGTTGTCCAGGAGCAGATAGGGCAGGATCAGCAGGATCACGGTCGCGAGATAAGTGGCGCCGGTGTAGAGGGACGCCCGCACGGGGTTTTTGGTCGTTTCCTCCGATTTGGTGGAGAGATATTCCGAGGCGCCCATCGAGAGCGCGGCCGCGATCCCCGTGATGGAGCCGGAGAGCGCGATCAGTGTGGTGTCTTGCAGCGCCAGCGTCAGGCCGGCCAGCGCGCCGGTCAGCTCCACCAGGGCGTCGTTCAGCCCCAGCACGACGGAGCCGGTGTAGCGCAGCCGCTCCTCGTCCAGCAGATCGATCAAGGTGTCCTCGTGCTCGCCCTCCTCGTGGATGATCTGCTCGGTCTCCTCGACAACGCCTAACAGGCGCTCGTAATGCGCCTGCGCGTCCTCCTCGCCGCGCTCCATCAGGCGGATGCCAAAGGTGAAGCCGAAGAGGCGGCTGATCCCATCGTACCAGGTGATTTTGAAGGCGTCAGGTTCTACGTGCTCCTCGGTGTACTGGCGCCAGATCTCGTAGTGACGGTGCTCATCCTCGGCGATTTTCAGCAGGATATCGCGGTTTTCGGCGGACGACATCCGCTTGGCCAAGCGCTGATAGATGTGATACTCGGTGATCTCGTTCTCTTGAAAGGTCAGTAATTGTTTGCGAAGTTCGTCATCGATGGGCATGGGGAACCTCCTTAGTCTAAGTCAAACGTCAGAAAGTCAGAAAGTCCAAATGGCATCACACTAACGACGGAGCGGTCGTAGCGTGTTGCTTTTGTGGGGGAGCGAGTGCCGTTCTATGGGGTATTAGCCTATCTAACGTGGATGCGCTATCAAATCAGAGGGTATAGGGAACGCGGATGCCGTCCCATTCAGGATTGAAATCCTTGGTGTTGCGCGAAACTAATTCGGCAGCATGGATCCGCGCTGTAGCCCAGATGATGGCATCGGGCAAGCGCATGTGATGGAGCCTGCGCAGGCGGATCGCCATTTCCGCAACGTCTAGATCAAGAGGAATAATCTCGAAATGTGTGTCCAGGAAATCTCGCACCAGCGCTTCCTCTTCCTGATCCTGCGTTCCAACTAACACCTCCATCCAGGTGATGCGGCTGATGAGGACACGTTGGTAACGACGATACTCGTTATCGGCCTGAGAGATGCCGTTGAGCGCATCGATGATGATATTGGTGTCGAAGACGGCTATCATAGGCGCGTGTCCCACTCGGCGCGGAGGGCTTGTTCATAGGCTAGGGCATCGATTTCGCGTGCTCGCCAAGCGCCAAAAGCAGGATGTTGAGATAGACTGCGTGTTTCATGCATCGCGCTTTCTGACGAACGCCGCTGTTGCAAAAAAATTACGAAATCCAACACTTCGCGCTGCTCAACCGCCGGCAGTTCTAAGAGCCGTTGTTGAATCTGCTCTACTATGACCATCCTATACCTCCTCACGACGCACATTCACTTGAGTGTCAACAGAGACTTACCCTCATGGCTCTTCAGGAATTCGCCGGGTGCAATTATGCCATCCCCACGCGCAACCCAGTAACGACGCAAAAAAGGTCTGTAATCCCCACAAACACGCAATTCTTGGCTGCTTTTAGGGCTACTGAGGGGGTTGCCCGGCAAAACCCAAAAGACCCACCCTCATTATAGCACAGACACGAGGTAACTGCCTGCTACGCCGCGTGGAGGACGAAATCCAAGAGGTCATCGAAGGGGACGGTTACCAGGCCGATGACGTGATCGCCGCCGCCATAATAGATGTAGATCTGATCCTCGACGCGGATATTGGCCCCGGAGAAGACGACGTTGGGCACGTCGCCGCGCAGCTCCCACAATTCTTCCGGCCAGAAGATGGGCGCGCGTGGGCGGCGCAGCACGCGCGAGGGATCGTCTAAATCGAGCAGGCAGACGCCGAAGTGGTAGATGTGCTCCTCATCGTAGCCGTGATAGAAGTGCAGCCAGCCGTGCTCGGTCTCGATGGGGACGCCGTTGCTGCCCACGCTCTTGTGATCCCACGCATTATCCGGGCGCGGGCCGAAGACGGGCGTCATATCCGCCTCGCGCCAGGTCGCCAGATCATCGCTGGCGGCGAGCCACACATCGGGCCAGCGGCGATGCAGCGCGATGTAGCGCCCGCCGATTTTGCGCGGGAAGAGGACGTGGTCCTTGTTATCCTCGCCGCGC
>JAAAOZ010000492.1 GCA_009908585.1 Chloroflexota bacterium | reverse complement strand
ACGAGCCACCCTCGCGGCGCGCATCGACGATCACTTGCATCGCGTCGTCGCCGACGTTTTTGATCGCGCCCAAGCCAATGCGAATGTAGCGCCCGCCCTCTTTGTCGTGACCGATGGAAAACTCCACATCGGAGGTATTGATATCCGGGCCGCGCACCTCCAAATCATTGCGGCGCGCATCGGTGACGAGATAGCCCAGCTTTTCGACGTTGTGGCGTTCGGTCGTCATCAGGCCAGTCATAAATTCCAGGGGATAGTGCGCCTTGAGGTAGGCGGTCTGCGCGGTGATGACGGCGTAATCGGTGGCGTGGGCGCGGTTGAAGCCGTAGCGCGCGAAGAACTCGATGTCGCTCCAGACGGCGTCGGCGATTTCGGCCGCGATGCCCTTCTTGATCGCGCCCGCGCGGAAGAGCTTCTTGTGCTTCACCATCAACTTCTTCTTCTTCTTCGCCACCGCCTTGCGGATCATATCCGCTTCGCCGGGCTTGTAGCCCGCCATCTGCACCGCGATCTGCATGATCTGCTCCTGGTAGACGATGATGCCGAAGGTGTCATCCAGAATGTTCTCCAAGATCGGATGATGGTATTCGACCTCCTCCTTGCCATGGAGGCGGCGAATGTAGGTCGGGATGTTTTCCATCGGGCCGGGGCGATAGAGCGCCAACACGGCGATGATGTGCTGGAATTCCTGCGGGCGCAACTCGTTCAGCGTCCGGCGCATGCCGGCGCCCTCCACCTGGAAGACGCCCGTCGTCTCGCCGCTGGCCAGCAGTTCGTAGAGCTTCTTGACTTTGGCGTCCTTTTCTGGATCGTCGGGTACGCGCTCGTAGGGGATGGTGAAGAGATCAAGCTTGACGCCATGCTCCTTCTCGATCCATTCGCACGTCCGGCGCATCGAGGTCAGTGTGCGCAAACCCAGGAAATCGACCTTAAGCATGCCCATCGCATCCACGATCTCCATCGGCCACTGCGAGACGCGCTCCACCGGGCTGTCCTCGACGCTGCCTTTGGTGGGCCGGTGCAGCGGCAGATACTCGACCAGGGGCTTGTCGGAGACCAGGATGCCGGCGGCGTGGGTGCTGGCGTGGCGCGTCGTGCCCTCGACCTGCTGCGCGGTATCCAGCAGCCGCTTGATGTAGGGTGTGCTGTCGTAGACCTCGCGCAGTTCGGAGACCTGCTCCAGCGCCTGCGCAATCGAGACGGGCTTGCCGGGAACGTTCGGCACCATCCGCGCGACGCGGTCAACTTCGCCCAGGGGAATATCCAAGGCGCGGCCCACATCGCGGATCGCGGCGCGCGCGCCCAACGTCCCAAAGGTGATGATGGCCGCGACGTGGTCGCCGCCGTAGCGCTCCACGGTGTATTCGATCAGCTCCTCGCGCCGGTCATCGGGATAGTCGAGATCGATATCGGGCATATTGACGCGGGCGGGATTCAAGAAGCGCTCGAACATCAGCCGATTTTTGAACGGATCGACGTGCGTGATCTCCAGCGTGTAGGCCACGACGCTGCCCGCGCCGGAGCCACGGACGTTCCACCAAATATCGCGCTCCTTCGCCGCCTTGCAGAGATCCCAGACGATCAGGAAGTAATCATCGAAGCCCATCTCGTGGATGATGCCCAGCTCATGCTCCATCCGCTCGATCACCTCGGGTTCCTTGGCGCGCGCCTCGCCGTAGCGCATCACCAGTCCCTCGTAGCAGAGATGGCGCAGGTACTCCTCCGAGTCGCCGCATCCCTCCGGGACGGGGAACTGGGGCAGGTGATAGGGCGGCGCGAATTTGATCTCGACGTTGCATTGCTCGGCGATCTTGACGGTGTTCTCCAGCGCCTCTGGGATGTCGCCATACAGCTCCCACATCTCCTCCGGGGAGCGCATGTAGTAGGAGTTGTCCGTCATCCGCATCCGCTTGGTCTCGTTGACGCTCTTCCCGGTGCCGATGCAGAGCAGGACGTCGTGCGCCTCCGCCTGATCCGGCTTGGCGTAGTGGATGTCGTTGGTCGCTGCCAGCGGGACGTTCATCTCGCGGGCGAGCGCGATCATCTTCTCGTAGGTCGGGTCGAATTCCGGGATCTCGTGCGTCTGCAATTCAATGTAGAAGCGATCGGGGAAGTGCTCCTGATACCAATGGACGGCCTCGCGCGCCTTCTCCTCCCGCCCTTCGTGCAACAACTGGGGGATCTCCCCCTGCACACAAGCCGTGAGCGCGATCACGCCCTCGCTGTATTTAGCCAACGTCTCCTTATCGATGCGGGGCTTATAATAGAAGCCCTCCAACTGCGCGAGACTCGCCAACTCCAGCAAATTCTGATACCCGGTCTGATTTTGAGCTAAGAGCACAATGTGATACGGCTTCCCATCATCGCGATTCCGGCTGTGGCGCGAGGTGCGGGCCACATACGCCTCGATGCCGATGATGGGCTTGATGCCCGCCGCCCGACACGCCTGGTAAAAATCCACCACACCAAACATCACTCCGTGATCGGTGATGGCCAACGCATCCATGCCCAACTCGACGGCGTAATTCGCCAACTCCCTCGGGCTGCTCAAGCCATCTAATAACGAGAATTCCGTGTGGGTATGGAGATGTACGAAATTAGACATTCACATCCTCCAACGATAAATTTGTATCTATGAGATCCATCCAAAGTGATGGCACAAAGAGAGGTTCCTCCCCCCTGATTATATCACAAAGGGTAGCCTCGGATACTGACTGATGGATGAATGAATGACCTCTGTCGCGGCGGATTGCTATTGCAGAAAGAAAAATACCTGTATAATGATATATGGTTGCTTTACATTCATTACCCCTAGCTTAGGAAAGGAGCAAAACCATGTTAGTTAATCGCATCATTGGTGTTTTCAAGCTGGATCGGCAAACCTTCGCAGATATCGAGCACGACCCCTCGGCCCTCACAGAAGCCGCCATCGTGGTCGCCATCGTGGCCTTCCTCTCCGCGATCGGGACGCTCTTCGGCGCTCTCGTCGGCGAGACGAGCGGCGGCAGCGTCTTGATCTCCTTCATCGTCACGTTCATTATGGCCTTCGTCAGCTGGATCGTCTGGTCCGCGATCACCTATTTCGTCGGCACCAGCCTGTTTGGCGGCGAGGCGGATCTACCCGAGATGATGCGCGTGATCGGGTATGCTTATGCTCCCCAGATGCTGGGCATCATCCCTTGCTTCGGCGCCATCGTCGGCTGGATTTGGTCCCTGATCGCTAGCTATTTCGCGATCAAAGAGGGGCTGGATC
>JAAAOZ010000052.1 GCA_009908585.1 Chloroflexota bacterium | reverse complement strand
ACCCCCTTCGCCAATACCATCTTCCCCGAGGGCGTGTTGGAAGTGCAAGGAAAGGCCGTCCAGCCCATTATGGACGTCCGGTGAGGTGAGTCTATGAAAAACAAATTCTTGTATAGCGTTATTGTGCGTAGATTATGAATGAATCGCATCTATAATATAGTGAGACAGTTTGGAGGTATGACATGAATGAGAAACGTGGGCAAGCTATCGTCATCGTAGCGTTTGCGATGATCGCGCTCCTAGCCTTCGCAGGATTAGCCATTGACGGCGGGCGAGTCTACACAGCCCGCCGCGAGACACAGAACGCGGCCGATGGCGGCGTCATCGCTGCTACCCGCAAGCTAGCAGAAATGATCGCTGCATGTGAAACTGGCTCCGTGGAGAATGATAATATTGTGGCCCAAGCCTTGGTCGATATGGCCCGCCATAACGGCGTTGACCACTTCTCGCCCGATGCAAACATCCAAGCATGGTATGTGGACGGTGAAGAAAATCGCCTGGGGCAAGTGGGGGTCGGCGGCGGCATCCCTGACGGCGCGGCAGGCGTAGAATCTCGCATGACCGTGACCGATACCGCCACCTTTATGCGGGTGCTGGGACACAATCACATCGGCGCGACGGCCGACGCGACGGCTATGACCGGGCCAGTCCGCCAGTTCAGCGGTGGGGGGCTGCTGCCCATCGGAGTTCCCGTGGAGCGTGTTGAAGCTATCCTCGACGGCGGCTCGAATGATTTCACCATATTCGATAACTCTGGCGCCATCTGCAATACGGGTGACGTCGACTGTCCCAGCGATCCCCCTTCGGAAGCAAGCCGCGGTTGGCTCAACTTCAACTACATCTACAACGCCGACATCAACGCCGGCGGCAGCACCAGCGATCCACGCAACCGGGTCATCAGCACAAACATGAGCAACGCGGACCTCAAAGATTGGGCCGAGAACGGAAGCCCTCACCCCCTATATGCCGGGACGCGCGGTGGGTTACCTCCCTATCTGTTGGATGGGGATTTCATCGCCGGCCAAACAGGCGCACGAGAATCCAGCCGCTCGACAGTCTGTGACAATCACATGGGGAAAACCGCCTACATGCCAATCTTCGACTACATCGAGCAACAACCCTTTATGGTCTCCAACTTCGACGAGCCGGCCAATCCGTTGAACTTCCCCTCCGGCCAATTCCTGTACTATCACCTCGTCGGCTTCGTTGCCGCGACGATAGATGATTGCGGCGGCAAGACCATCGGCGGGGAATTTCACTCTGCCGTCATCGGAGCTGGGCCAATCAACCCCTCCAACGGGATCGGCGATATATGTACCGAGGGTGTCGTAATGGGCGTCGTCCTGTGGGAGTGAGAAACTCACTTCAGACATCTCAGGCTCAGTAACAGGTGGCGCGTAATGCTATGACATACAATGCTTGGCGCCGGATATAAGGCGACAAACTCAGGCCCGACAGCTGTCGGGCCTGTTGCCTTTGCGGGCCCCCCACCCAACAACACCCAACGTCACAGTTGCCAAACCGTCCATTGTCCAGTATAGTAGGCTTATGGACGTTCCACAAGCAGGAACTATTGGAACGGCCTGCTGATCTTAATATAATCACAACGCTGCACGATCAAGCGTATGAGGGAGTAGACAGACGTATGAATAATGCTGGAGATAAACACCAGTTAGTTGGCGTGAAATTTCAACCTGCGGGAAAACTATATCACTTTGCTGCGCCTTTAGAGATGTCTTTGAGCGCTGATGACTGGGTCGTTGTAGAAACCATATATGGAGAACAACTGGGGCAAGTCGCCGTGCTGGTAGATGATCCACCGGGCGGCCTCTCCTACGATCAGATCAAGCCGGTATGTCGCTGCGCCACCGGCTTAGATATGGCCAAGTATCAGGTCGGTCTGAAGCGGGCCGAGCAGTTATGGGAGACGGCCAAAGAGGAGATCGCGGAGATGGATCTCAAATTCAAGGTCGGGTCGGTGGAGTTCTCGCTGGATGGCAAGACCGCACTCGTCATCGGCACAGGGAACCTCAGCAAAAAGGAGCACTCGGATCTACGACGCCGCGTCGCCAAACGAATGCACTGCCGCGTCAAGCTGCAATCTGTGGGGCCGCGCGATTACGCCAAAGCGTTGGGCGGCTATGGCGTCTGCGGTGAGCCACGATGTTGCTCGCGCTTCCTCACCAGCTTCCGCCGCATCTCGATTCGCATGGCGAAGGCTCAAGGTGTCTCGATGGCGCCGAGCGACATCACCGGCCTGTGCGGGCGGCTGCGCTGCTGTCTCGCCTACGAGCACGAGGGGTACAAGGAGGCGAGCAAGGGGCTGCCTAAACTCAAGGCGCGCGTCCAAACCGAGCATGGTCTGGGCCGCGTCATCGACCGCGACATCCTCAAAGGCGAACTCACCGTAGAGATCCCCCCCGATGGGCCGCGTTACAAACGCGAGCGCTACCACTTTATGCCGGATGAGGTCGAGGTCGTCAAACGCAAGAAGTAGGGCAAACGAAGCAGTCATGAGGTGTTCAAGATGCACGAGGCTGCGCCCTAAGCGATTCGTCGCGCGCATCAACCCAACTTCGTTTGCCTTGAACTTGGCTAAGGACGCTCTAAGGCGCCGAGAGCGATTTTCCCTGTCGATTTGCTTCGAATTTCCGTAGTAGAGACGCAAGATGTTGCGTCTCTACCATAGGTCTACTATAGATCGGGATGGCATCCCGATCTATTTCTCTTTGAGATGAATGTCCAAGCGCCCATCCTCCTCGCCGTTGACCGGCAGATGGGCGCCGTCCGATTGGAGATAGAAGCCGACGCGCAAGGTGTACGGCCCCGGCGGCAGATCGTCGGGCAGCGAGAGCGTCAGTTGCTCCACCACCACCTCATCCTGCATCCACAGTGAGGTAGGATACTGCCCCCGACGCGGCCCCCCATCCACCTGCGCCCACACCTGCCCCGTGGCATCCGTTAGGTGCACAAACCGCGTGTAATCCGCCGCCATCGTCCGCAGCGCGCGCCAGGCCAACGTCACCGTCAACGGCTGCCCCGCGCGAATGGCCGTCGCCTCGTAGCCCAGGAGTTGCATGCGCTCCCCAAAATCAGCGCGTATCGGATGCGCCAGCGTTGGCGCGGTGAACGTGCGCTCAAGCGCGTGGACCTCGATAGCGCCTAACGTCACCGTCGGCCCCGATCCCACGCGCAACGTCAGGTCGTAGACCCCGGCAGGCAGATCACGCGGCAGGCGCACGCGATATCGGTCATC
>JAAAOZ010000103.1 GCA_009908585.1 Chloroflexota bacterium | reverse complement strand
CCCATCTCAGCAAAGGCCCCCCTCCTCTTACCCTGTGCCAGCATCGAATAGCCTGCAAGGGGTACCGGTCTCGCCGGGCATCGCTATAGGCGTCACCCAACGCTTCCAACCCACCCTCCCCACGATCCCAGAGCATCCCACAGAAAATCCCCAATCGGAATGGGAAGCGTTTTTGAGCGGCATCGAAAAGGCTCGCTCTCAAATACAAACAGATCTAGCGACCGCTACTCGTCACACAAACGACGATACGGCCGCCATGTTTGAGGCCCATCTCCTCTTTTTGGATGATGAAGCACTGCGAACGCCAACCTATGCTCGAATCTTCAACGAGAAAATGAATGCAGCAGCCGCGTGGATGCAGACAATTCAAGAAGTGGCTTCCAAATACCGGCATCTCGAGGACAACTATCTTCGCTCTCGGGCCAAAGATGTGGAGGATGTAGGCAACTTAGTGCTGAGAACACTGCTGGGAGTAGACGCCTTGGTTCCAACGTTTGATCATCCAGCTATCTTAATAGCACCTGAGCTAACCCCTGCCGAAACAACTCATCTCGACCCCGCTTATATTCAAGGCATCCTGACCGCTTTTGGTGGGCCGACCTCACATGCCAGTATCTTAGCTCGCAGTCTCGGTATTCCCGCAGCAGCCGGCCTAGGCCAGCAAATCCTGGACGTACAAGATGATACTTTGCTGGTGATGGATGGAGAAACAGGCCGAGTTTGGTTAGATCCAGGCGATGAGATCATCACAACCTATACCCAAAAGGCCAAAGCAGCGAAAGCGGCACAAGCTCAGGCCCGCAAGGAAAGCCAACGGCCCGCGATTACGCACGATGGTCATCGTGTAGAAGTCGCGGCCAATATCAGAACCGCGAGTGAAGCGGCGTTAGCCGTTGACGCTGGAGCAGAGAGCGTGGGATTGTTTCGCACGGAGTTTCTGTTTCTAGATCGGGACAGTGCTCCCGATGAACAAGAACAATACGAAGCTTACCGCACCGCGGCAGCAGGTTTAGACAATCGCCCCCTTATTATTCGCACGCTTGATGCTGGCGGCGACAAATACATTCCCTACCTCAACTTGGAAAAAGAGGCTAACCCCTTTCTAGGGTGGCGAGCCATCCGCGTGAGCCTAGAGCATACCGATCTTTTTAAAACACAGTTGCGAGCCATCCTCAAGGTAGCCGCCGAATATCCAATTAAGATCATGTTCCCAATGATTACCACCCTGGAAGAGTGGCACAGTGCCCAAGCTCTTTTGGACGAAGCCACTCACGAGATCCGGGAAAATGGCGGGGCAACGCCAGATAAAATTGAGACAGGGATCATGATAGAGGTGCCGGCCGCGGCTCTCATGGCCGCCCAATTTGCGGAGGAAGTCGATTTTTTCTCAATTGGCACGAATGACCTGACTCAATACACACTCGCTGCGGAACGTGGTAATCCAAAAGTTGCACAACTATCCGATGCGTATCACCCAGCTATATTGCAACTCATTCACCGCGTGGTGAAGGCCGCTCATACAAAAGGAAAATGGGCAGGCATCTGTGGCGAGTTAGCAAGTGATCCCCAAGCAATTCCCCTCCTAGTCGGGTTAGGTATTGACGAATTGAGCATGAGCGCACCGGCTATACCGCGCGCCAAACAGATTATCCGGCAGCTCGATTACTCAGAGATCCGCCAACGAGGGCAAGCAATTCTGGATCTAAATACAACAGAGGATGTCCGCGCAGCTTGCAAAACTCTTTACTAGCCTATAACACACCTCCTGGCATCACAAACCCATAAAATCGAACCGCGCTCCTGAAAGAGCGCGGTTTTTTACATACTTGGTTTTCATTGGTGAAAATCTAAAAATCGAGTATGATTTCTGCTGGCACTATGGAAACAGACCGTGCTCTGTGTAGCATTGCCCCACTAACAATCACAAATACTCGCGAGTCGTTGTTCGCAATTCTTATATTCAAGGAGCAAACAAATGTACAACCTGAAATTTTCACGTTGGATCTTAATAAGCGCGCTGATCGCCGTTCTGTCTCTGAGCGGAATCGCGTCCTCGCCGAGGCCCGCCGCGAGCGTCGCGGCGCATCCGGCTCCGACCGGGCCGGACATACCGCCCCCCCCCATGACCATCTCCAGCCACATCGAGGCGCCGGACGATGTAACCTTCACGCCGCTCGACCGCGAGCAACGCCAATCCATCGCCCCCACGGCGGCCTCGTCGGCCCTCAACGCCGTCGCCATCGTGGGCGACGTGAACGCCAACACCGAAAGATACAAAAACGATATGGACACCGCCGTCCAAACGCTGGAAAATCACGGGGTCGCGGTGCACAAGTTCTATCACGGGGAGAGCACCTTCACCTGGGCGGATATCGTCGCCGCCGCCGAGGGCGCGGAGCTTATCCTCTATATGGGTCACGGCGTCTACAGCGGCTCGATGCCCTATCCCGACATAGTCGGCGGCTTCTGGCTTCGCGATGGGCACTTCGTCTCGCCAGATCAGATCCGCGCCGACCTCGACGGATGGCTGGCGGAGGATAGCGCCATCATCTTCAGTCACGCATGCTTCACCGCCGGATCCTCCAGCGCCGATCCCCGCGACCTGCCCCTCTCCGAGGCCCAGCGCCGGGTGCAAATGTACGCGGCGCCATTCGTCGATCTGGAGATGCGCACCTACCTCGCCAACAACCATTTCGGATCGGCGGCCAACTTCGTGAATCAGCTGTTGGCCGATCTGGAGGAGCGTCAGACCAACGGCGCGATTTTCAAATCGACCCCACCCTACAGCGAGAGCGATTTTCACGATATGAGCTATCCACAAAATAGCTACGATTTATGGCTTAGCGGAAACATAAGAGAATGGGATGACGCCTTCGTCGGCATACCGGAGCACATCTTCCTGAAGGACAGTCAGCCCACGCTTGGCCCTTTGCCCGCCAGCTTGGCCTTCACCTACAACACAGCCACCCAATCGTCGACGCCCGTGAAAAATATCCTGACGCCGGAGAATGTCAGCACGGGCGATCCGCTGACGTGGCAGGCGACGACGGACGTCAACTGGTTGCGCGTCACACCAACCACGGGCACCACACCACAAACATTGAGCGTGCAGCCTCAGAACCTCGAGGCGTTGGCGGATGGTAGCTACAGCGGCACCGTCACGCTCACCGTCACCGATCCGCCGGAGACCCAAAACGGCCAGCAAACCATCCCGGTGACATTAGACGTGGAAACGCCCGAACTCGGCGGGCTGCCCACGGCG
>JAAAOZ010000348.1 GCA_009908585.1 Chloroflexota bacterium | reverse complement strand
GAAATAGATCAACCCGTCGGCGTCGTGGACCCGCTTGACCCCGAACCATGACAGGAACTCGTCGCGGGTCTCGGTGCGCAGGAATACGCCCTCATGGCCGATGGTGACCGTGGACCAGTCGATCCGGCGATAGTCCTTTTCCGCCCTGCGTGCGCGCTGCAGGCCCTCCGCCTGGGTCAGGACCCAGAGCGAGCCCCCCGCCACCACCAGCGCCGTAACCGCAACATAGGCGATGCCCAGCCAGGAGGCGTCGCTGGACAGGAATTTCGCCGTCAGCAGTGCGCCGGCGCCGACCAGCAGGACAATAATTGCCCGCCACGCAATCGCGCCGTGGGGACGGGCGAGGCCGGTCACATAACGCGCCGCCCGCTCTATCGCCTTCAGGCTCCATTGAAAACGTACCTCAAGGGCATCCGGTGAGGCCCCTTCCCCTTCGACCATTCTCGCCGCTCCTCATCCGGCCGGAGACCTCGCGCATGCACCAGATCCGCGTGCATCTCTCGTGGTACGGCTTCCCTATCGTCGGGGATCGCCTCTATGGCTCGCGCCGCCAGACGTTGCTGTCGGATCGTCTCTTTATGCATCTGAGCGTGCTGGAATTCAAGCATCCCGTAAGCGGCAAGACCATCCGCGTGGAGTCAGAGCTGCCGAGATCGCTCTCGTCGATACTGGAATTCATGTCCCGCCCGAAGTGGTAGGCGGCGTGACGATGCGCTTTATCAATTTGATTCATCAACTATTCATCTTAGCTTTTTACACAAGGAGTAGAGAATGCAGGAATTGAACATCGCCGTCGTACAGATGGAGCCGGAATTAGCCAAGATGGAAGAGAACGTCGCGAAGATGGGCAAGATGATTCCCAAGATCGCGACGGAGCAGGCCGTCGATTTGATTGTCTTTCCAGAACTGTCGGTGACGGGCTTTGAGGGCGGACAGCGCTTCACGCAGATGGCGCAGCGTGTGCCCGGCGCCGTGACGAACATCCTGGGCCAGCACGCGACCGATTTCGGCCTTTACGTGCTCATCGGTATGGCGGTCAAGGAAGAGGTCGAGACCGTGCTGTACAACAGCGCGGTGCTCATCGGGCCGGATGGCGGCGTCGAGGAGGAGTATCGCAAGGTGCACCTCCAGGCCGAAGAGCGGCTCATCTTCCGCCCCGGCTATCAGATCCGCTCGGTGGCGGAGACGGAGATCGGCAATTTGGGCTTGATGTTAGGCTGGGATTTGGCGTTCCCAGAGGTGGCGCGTAACCTGATGCTCCGGGGCGCGGACATCCTCCTGTTGCCCGCCGCCTGGCCGATGAAGGACGCGGATATGTGGCGCACCTTGCTGGTCGCGCGCGCCTACGAGAACGACATCTTTATCGCGGCGGCCAATCGCGTGGGCGAGGAGCCGTCGTACACCTTCGCCGGGCAGAGCGCGGTGCTATCCCCCAGCGGCGAGGTGCTGGCCGCGCTGGAGGAGCCGGAAGAGGGCTACGTCGTCGTCCGCATCGATCTCGACCTCGTGCGTCAGCGCCGCGAGGAAACCCAGATGATGTTGGCGCGGCAGCCCGGCGCCTATCGGGACATCGTGAAGAAGTACTAGCTCCCAGATTTTTTGAGCAGAACATCCAAAGCGCGAGGCTTCAGCGGCCCCGCGCTTTTTGCTTTCAGTTGACAGCTCAATCGAGAAATGTTACAGTAAAATCGAAAGCTAATTTAACAAGTGGAGCGAGTCAGTGTCCCTATCCAATAACCCACACGATCATTTCTTCCGCGAGACATTCTCTCGGCAGGATATCACCCGCGATTTCCTGACGCATTATCTGCCCACTGAAATACGTGAGCACTTGGATCTCGGCGTGTTGCAAACGGTCAAAGACACGTTTGTGGATGAGGATTTGCGCGATCATTTCACTGACCTGCTGTATCGAACGCGCTTGCGAGATGAAAGTGTGAGTGGTGAAAAGGATGAAGCCTACGTCTACTTGCTATTCGAGCATAAAAGCTATCCGGAGCCGTGGGTTGCGTTCCAACTGCTGCGCTACATTGTGCGAATTTGGGAGCATAGGCTGAACCAGCATACATCAGGGAAGCCTGTCTGCTTGCCGCCAATTATCCCCATGGTTTTGTACCACGGGAAGACAGGTTGGCATGTGGATACCCGTCTGCACGGCCTGGTGGATGCACCGGATGCACTGTTGCCCTACATTCCTGATTTTCGCTACGCGGTGTACGATTTTTCGGTTGAGAGTCAGATCCAGATCATGGGATCGTTGCAATTGCAGATAGTGTTGCGGATGTTACGTCATGTTATGGATGAGAGCGCTTGGCCCTCCCAGTTGGGGGAGATGATGGCGCTGCTGCACGCGTTAGCTCAAGCACAAGATGGTCTATCCTATTTGGAGATTGTCTTGCGCTACTTGGTCGCAGCGGCGCCGAACCTCGAGCCGGAGGATCTACATAAGGCGCTGACGGATACATTCCCAGATACAGGAGGTGCGTTGATGTCAACCATCGCTGAAGCATGGATTGAGCAAGGGGTGGAAAAGGGTAAGAAACAGGGCATTGAACAGGGTGTTGAGCAAGGTGTTGAGCGAGGTGTTGTTCAAGCGACCCGCGAGGCGATCCTGGAGACCTTAGAGGTGCGCTTTGGTTCGTGCCCCGCAGCGATTGAAGAGCAGATCGCTGACCTCACGGGTCAAGCCCGGCTGAAATTACTGCATCGTCAGGCCCTGCTGGCTGATTCTCTTACCGACTTTGCCAATCATCTTAAACTTGATCCCTAGAAGGTAGCTACAGCTAATACGAATATCGATAGTCGAAGAAAATTGGGGCGCTGCTCAAAAGCGCCCCAATTGTAGTTTGGGACTTTGTTTAGATAAATGTCGCCATCAAAAAGATCGCGAGTTCCGCCCCCAGCGTTTGGGCGAAAAATCGCCACGAGGCCGGTTCCCCGATGTGGCGATAGTGATATTCCGCGCCGCCGACGATGGCAGCGATCACGATCATCGAGAGGGGGAGAACCAAGAGCTGGCGTAGCACCACTGCCGTTCTGTAGGTTCTGCCGTAGAATCCGTAATCGCCCCAAAATCCGGCGTAAAGGCGCAACAGCACATCCAAGGCCCGGGGCAGCGCCAAGAACCCCAACGCGGCGGTCGCGATCCATAGCATAAGGGCCGTCACTTGGACGCTGAGTTTGGCTCTCCCTTCTGTTTTCAAGTCGTTTCGATTGGTCATAGGTCCTCTGTTTCTCCCCGTTGGTTTTTACTTCGATGTTGTCTCGCATTGCACCGGC
>JAAAOZ010000074.1 GCA_009908585.1 Chloroflexota bacterium | reverse complement strand
CCTTGCGCTCCCATCTTTTCTTGGTGATGTGGACGAGTTTGGGTATCATCAAACTATTGAGATTCGGTTTAGCGAGTAGCGGTTGGGTCTTATTGTTGGGCGTCGTTGTGTTAGCAATCATCTTGGAAGATTTGCGGAAAGCAATCGCGTGGATTGTTCTTACACTGCTCGTCATCGTCGTGCTGACCTGGATGGTAGTTAGTGGTATGTACACCGTGCCGACCTCCACCCAATCGGAGACGACGGCGTGGTTGCAGACCAGCATGATCTACGGGGGCGTCATTTTGGCCGTGGGCGTGGCGCAATCTATGTTCTCCCTCTCTCAAAACCGGGCGCTGGACTTCGCGCGCCATCAGGCCGAGGAGTTGGCAGATACTCAGGAGCAATTGATCGTGCGCACGGAGCAGCAGGATCAGGCCTATCGAGAGCTGGATCGCCGCGCGCGATATCTGACGGCGACCGGCGAGGTGAGCCGGGTCGTCGCGGCCATTTTGGATCTGGATGAGTTGTTGGAGCGCGTGGTGACCTTGATCTCAAAGCAGTTTGGCTTTTATCACGCTGGCATCTTTCTGTTGGATGATGTGCGTACCTGGGCCGTATTGCGGGCCGTGTCCTCTGAGGGAGGGCAGCGCATGTTGGCGCGAAATCACCGCCTGAAGGTCGGCGCGGAGGGCATCGTTGGCTATGTCTCGGCCTCCGGTCGTCCGCGCATCGCGCTAGACGTGAGCGAGGACGTGACGTGGGTCGAGAATCCCGATCTGCCGGAGACGCGCTCGGAGATAGCGCTGCCCCTGATGGTGGGCGATGATGTTATCGGCGTGTTGGATGTGCAGAGCAAGGAGCCGAGCGCCTTCATTCAGGAGGATGTGACGATTTTGCGCATTTTGGCCGACCAGATCGCCGTGGCAATTCGAAACGCGCGGTTGTTCCGCGAGAGCCAGCGCTCGCTCATGGAGTTGCAACGGGCCTACGGCGAGGAATTGCAGCGTGGATGGTCGCAGCAGGCTCACGAGGTCATCGGCTATCGCTATACACCCCTGGAGAACCAACCGTTGACATCGGATTTGGAGGCTTCCGTGCCGAAGGTGACGGAGCCGAAACGACTGGAAGATAACGCCTTGGCGGTCCCGATGTTGCTGGGCGGCAATGTCCTGGGCACATTGCATCTTCAGCGCTCCTCGGAGCGGCCCTGGACGGATCGAGAGATCAGGTTTATTCAGAAGGCCATCACAGATATCGCCCAGGCATTGGAGAATACCCGCTTGTTGACGGCGACACGCCAACGGGCGGCGCAGGACCGCATGCTCAGTGAGATTTCGGGTCGCGTGCGGGAGACATTGGATATCGATATGATGTTGCAGACGGCCGTGCGTGAGATCGGGCAAGTGTTGGATCTGGAAGAGGTTGAAGTGCGACTTCAGGGACACGGCGAAAGATCGGCTCCATAAAACACCCTGATGGGGTGATAGAACGTTCCTTCGCGAGACTTGAGCTAATCAAAATGAGGGACCTATGAAGTTTTGGACAAAGAGCTTGATGGCTCGATTGGTCAGTTACTTCTTATTGCTGTTGTTACTGGCTATCGGCATAGTAGGATATGCGGCGTTTGCCCAAGCGCGATCCGCCTTGGAGGAATCGACGCTCTCGCGCTTGAGCACCACCGCTTATTTAAAAGAGGGCGAGTTAAATCGCTGGGTCGATACGCAACAGGAAGATGTGCGTTTCTTCGCTTCTCTTCCCAACGTGGGAGAACAATTGGCGCTGCTGATCCAGCGTGATCCGTCCGAAACGGCCTATCAATCAGCCTACGATGCGCTCGACGCTTACTTGGATGCCGCGCTTGCGCAGAAACCCGATTTTAATGAGATGGCCATTTTGTCCACCGTGGGGGGGCAGGTTCTGGTCTCCACCAATAAGTCGCAGGAAGGCGAATATCGGGTCGCTGATCAATACTACACCCAGGGAAAGGTGGAGACCTTTGTGCAGAATGTCTACCCTTCGCCCGTGACCGGTGGCCGTCGGATGACAATCTCTACACCCATCTTCGGCGCCGAGGGCGAACTCTTGGGCGTGTTGACCGTGCATTTAAACCTGGAGAAGATGGATCGCATCGTCTTGGAGCGTGTTGGTTTAGGAGAGTCGGGCGAGGCCTATCTGGTGGATCAATTCAATGTCTTTGTCTCTAGCAGCCGCTTTGGGCCGGAAGATTTCCCGCGCGGCGTGCATACCCTGGGCATCGACCGAGCTGTACAGCAGAAGGAGGATGGCAGCGCGCTCTATAAAAACTACGCCGATGTGCCCGTCTTGGGCGTTTATCGCTGGATCGAGGAGCGCGAACTGGCGCTCTTAGTCGAGATACCACAAGAAGATGCCGTCGCGCCGGCGCGCCGTTTGGCGGGCTTCCTGGGCTTGATTGGCTTTCCCTTGGCGATGCTCTTTGGCGGCGCGGTCTACTGGCTTTCGCAACGCATCGCCCGCCCCGTTTTAGACATTACGGATGCGGCGACGCAGGTGGTGACTGGCGATTTGAGGGCGCAAGCGCCAGTCACCACTGAGGACGAGGTCGGTCTGTTGGCGCGCACCTTCAATCTGATGACGCAACAATTGCGCCAGACCATCGGGGGCTTGGAGCAGCAGATTGAAAGCCGGACCCAGGATCTCGCGCGCCGCGCGACGTACTTGGAGGCCTCGGCGGAGGTCGGTCGGGCGGCCGCCTCGATCTTGGACACCGAGCAATTGATCCGGCAAATTGTGGCGCTGGTTCGCGAGCGCTTCGATCTCTATTACGTAGGGCTTTTCTTGGTCGATGATGCGCGCGAGTGGGCCGTGCTCCGCGCGGGCACCGGTGAGGCCGGTCGGGTCATGTTGGCGCGCGGCCATCGGTTGCGCGTGGCCGAAGGTTCGATGATCGGGTGGAGCATCGTCCACGCGGAGGCCCGAGTGGCGCAGGAGGCCGAGGCGGATGAGGTGCGCGAGGCCACGACCGAGTTGCCGGATACGCGCTCCGAGGCGGCGTTGCCCCTCCGGGCGCGCGGTCAGGTGATCGGTGCGTTGACCGTCCAGGACGATGTCCCCGGCGCCTTCGATCCGGCGACCATCACGGTGTTGCAGACGATGGCCGATCAGGTCGCTGTGGCGTTGGACAACGCGCGCCTGTTCACGGAGGCGCAGCAAGCACTGCGGGCCGCGCGTCAGGCTTACGGCGAGCTGAGCCGCGAGGCGTGGATGGAGTTGCTGGAGGAACGCCGCGATTTAGGCTATCGTTATGTGCCCGACAACGTTT
>JAAAOZ010000135.1 GCA_009908585.1 Chloroflexota bacterium | reverse complement strand
GGGTCGAGCTGCCACGGCGCCGGCCGGACGATGAGCCGGCGACAGGCGAAGCGCGAGACGCGCGGGGAGCAGGTGCGCCAGGAGCTAAATCGAGAGGGGATCACGGTGCGGGCCGGCAGCATGCGCGGCCTGGCGGAGGAGTCGCCCATCGCCTACAAGGATGTGGATGTGGTCGTGGATTCCGTCGTCGGCGCGGGGATCGCCCGCAAGGTTGCCCGCGTGCATCCCGTGGCGGTGATTAAGGGTTGAGGTCGTGAAATTTTCACACTAAACCTTGCGAAGGTTGCGCGAGAATCCTGAAGTGTAAAATGTAGTTGTGCGGCGCAGGATAACTGTCTTTAGATGATTGTATCTAACCTTCGCAAGGGTGAGTAAAAAGCCAAGAGCCGAGGTCATAATGACCTCGGCTCTTGGTCTCAATCAGGGATTGTCTACACAAAATTGTCGAATGAGAAACCGGACGGGCTGGGCGCTTCGGTGCTGCCTTCGGCTTCACGTCCGCCGCGCTCTTTGCTGACCACCTCGGTGGCCTTGGGGCCGCGATCGGTCATCTCGACTTTGAACTCGACCTTTTCCCCGTCGTGAAGGGTGCGGAATCCTGTGCCTTGGATGTTGGAATAATGCACAAAGACATCATCCTCACCATCCTCGCGCTCGATAAAACCGAACCCCTTCTTCTCGTCGAACCATTTAACTGTACCGTTTAGACTGTCTTCCATTGTGACTTAAACCTCCAAAAGCTTAATGATGATGCTCGGTGTGTGCGCCGTGGACGTGACCGTGTTCTAATTCCTGCGGCGTCGCAGGGCGGATGTCCACAACTTTCACATCGAATTGTAGCGTTTCACCGGCCAGGGGATGATTGTAGTCCACCAATACCCGTTGGTCTTCGACTTCCTTGATGTGCAGCATAACGGTGCCACCTTCGCTATCTTTCGCGGCAATGATTTCCCCGGGTTCCAGGCGAACTTCCGCAGGGAAAAGCTCTTTCGCGAGCCATTCTTGTGCTTCCTCGATGTACTCGCCATAGGCCTTCTCCGGCAGTACGACTACTTCCTTCGTCTCTCCAACTTCCATAGAACTGAGAGCCTCTTCCAGCCCCTCGATGATCATCTGATGACCATGGATGTATTGCAGGGGCCCTTTGCCCTCCGATGCGTCAATGACCTCGCCGTCTTCTAGCTGAACGGTGTACTCAATGCTGACAACATTGTCCTTGCGGACCTTCAAATTCGTCATCCAACCTCCTAGGTTATTAAAAAGCCGTTCAAGTATCACTCCCTTGAACGGCTTTTCGTTTCAATGGGAACTACATTTACCCTTAAAGTATAGGGTAAACTATGGAAATGTCAAGTGGGGCGGAGACTACAATTTTGCACTCAGCGATGATGCAGTTGATGATCGCTTGGCCTTACTTCGTTTGCTCAAGTTCCGCGTCCAATAAACCGCCAAGACGCTGGATGCCGAGTTCGATCAGCTCCGGCTTGGAATTGCTGAAGTTGAGGCGCATCGCGTTGTGCCCGCCATCGGCGTAGGGGAAGAAGTGGACGCCGGCCACGTAGGCAACTTTGGCCTCGACGGCTTTGGGGAAGAGTTGGGCGGTGTCGATAGGCTCCGGCACGCGCGCCCAGAGGAATAATCCGCCTTGGGGATGGGTCCAACTGCTGTCCTCTGGCCAATGGGTTTCCAATGCTTTGAGCATCGTATCGCGGCGTTGTCTATAGACGTTGCAGAGGCGTCGCACGTGAACTTTGAGGATGCCGCGTTGGGCGATGTCGTTGGCGATCATCTGATCGAAGGTGCTGGTGTGCAGGTCGGCGCCCTGCTTGGCGCGGACGAGGCGCTGGATGATCTCCATCGGCCCCATGATCCATCCGATGCGCAGGCCGGGCGTCAGGGTCTTGGAGAAGGTGCCCAGATAGAGCGTGCGCTCCGGCGCCATCACCGAGATGGGCGTGATGTCGTCATCCTCGTAGCGCAGCGCGCCGTAGGGATCGTCCTCGACGATGATGAGATCGTATTTGCGCGCGATCTTCACCAGATGTTTGCGGCGATACTCCGGTAGGGTCGTGCCGGCGGGATTGTGGAAGTTGGGCAGCACGTAGATGAAACAGGGCTTTTTCTCCTTGATGGTCTCTTCTAGTTGTTCCACACACATGCCGTGATCGTCGAGCGGGATGGTGACGAATTCCGCCTCGTAGGCGCGCCACGCCTGGATCGCGCCCAGATACGTAGGTTCGGCGGTCAGGATCGTGGTGCCCGGATCGATGAAGACTTTGCCGATCAAGTCTAACGCCTGTTGGGAGCCGGTGGTGATGAGGATATTATCGGGGCCGTGCTGGATGCCGTATTTGGCGACCGTCGCGGCTAAGAATTCACGCAGCGGCGGGTGACCCTCGGTGGTGCTGTATTGGAGCGCCCGCTTCGGCTCCTTGCGGAGCAGATAGTTGCATGCCTCTTCGATTTCGCGCACGGGGAAAAGCTCCGGCGCCGGCAGCCCCCCGGCGAACGAGATGACTTCGGGCTGTTGGGTGACCTTGAGCAGCTCCCGGATGGCGGAGCTTTTCATTTTTTGGGCGCGCTGTGAGAGAAAGCGTTCCCAATCGACTGGTCCGGTCGGTGAATTAGCGTATACCGTCATGCTTACCTCCTAATCCTGCTTGATCTATAGATGGGTAATGGTCAAAAAAATAACACCTGCCAGATCCAGCTAGGCAGGTGTGGGGTCTGACCGAGGGCCGTAGGATAACTACGGCAAGGGCAAGGCTTATCAACAATATCCAGATAGCAATCATGTTAGCTATACTGAGAACAGATTGCATGAGAGACATTTTCCCTTCAAAAGATAATAAGTCGTGGTGTCTTTTGCGTCACGGCGTGAGGAACACAGATGCATCTCAATCATACCTCAATCGTACCTCAATTGTAGAGGAGGGGGGGCTGCCCGTCAACTGTCATTTGACGAAAAATGATGTGAGGAAGGGCAAACGCGAGAGTTTTGAAGGGGCTGAGTTCATGGTAAAAAGTCAGACCGCCCCTGGTTTGTGGATTTGAAATCCTGGGTACCTCACTTTATCCAAACTACATTTCTCACATATATTTGCATATAATGAAGAAGGACGGTGGCTCGCTCCGCCAAGCGACGTACCCCAGAAAAGACGAGGGCCGGTCTCTTAATGAGACCGGCCCTTTTGACGTGGTGCGGCGAAACGATCTTAGTCCTCCACGGGCGTCATCTCATTCCAGTTCGTGCCGATCTCGATATCGACCTTGAGCGGCACGTTGAGGGTGAA
>JAAAOZ010000406.1 GCA_009908585.1 Chloroflexota bacterium | reverse complement strand
GCGGCTATATCAGGGATGGCGAGCGCGTCGTCGTCAATTGCTCCGGTCACACCTTCAGCGCCGAGAAGTACGCCTTGGAGGATCGCTACATCCTGAATCTTTCCGTTCAAACGCCGGAGGCCGTGCGCCCCGCCGAGGGCCTGGCCGCCGCGCTGGAGCAGTTGGATGAGCAGATCACGACCATCGTCATCATCGATGACAATCCCTACGATAGCCGGCTCATTCGCCGCTTCCTCAAGAATTACAAGAACTATCGCGTCTTCGAGGCGAACAACTCGAAGGACGGGCTGGATCTGGTGCGTCAGCGCCATCCTGATCTTGTCGTGCTGGATCTTACGATGCCGGAGCTGGACGGGTTCGCGGTCATGGATGAACTGAAAGGCGACCCCCGAACCTCCAAAATCCCGGTGATCATCGTCTCCGGCAAGACGCTGTCGCCGCCGGAGCGCGAGCGCATCCGTGATTACGCGGAATCCGTGTGGCTGAAGGGCAACTTCAGCGCGCGAGAGCTAGTCAATCACATGGTGCGCGTGGTCGAAGAAGATGGCCTCGCCGTGCACGCGCCAGAAGTCCAGAAGAAAGAGGCCCAGGCGGAGCCAGAGGATCTGATCGCTGATTTTGGCAAGGAACAGCGCCAACGCATCCTCATTGTGGATGATTATGCCCCAGAGGCGCGGTTGATCCGACGTCTGCTAGAGACCCGCCAACGCTTTGAGATCATGGAAGCGCACTCCGGTCAGGAGGCGTTGGACATCATCGAGAAAATACCGCCGGATTTGATTATCTTAGATTTAATGTTGCCGGATATCGGAGGCGAGACGCTATTGGGAATTCTACGCACCCAAGAATCGACCCAGGACATTCCCGTGATGATCGCTACCGCGAAGGATCTCGAACAGGAGGCGCGCGCCCGTCTGGCGGCCAATGTGGATTCGATCTGGTTGAAATCTTCCCTGGATCGTAGTAGCATGCTTTCACATATTGAATCTATCTTACCGGAGTAGCTATGAGCGAAGATCAAAAGCTAGTCTTGTATATCGAGGATAATTATCACAATCGTCGGATTGTGCAAAAAGTCTTGGAGGCCAAGGGCTATGATATTCGCCTGGCCGAAGATGGCACGGTCGGCTGGGATATGGTGCAGGAGTTGAAACCGCCCTTGCTCCTGCTGGATATCAGCATCCCCGGCCTGGATGGGATGGAGGTTGTCTCGCGCATTAAAGACAATGATAATCTGAAGGATATATGGGTTATCGCGTTGACCGCCTCTGCGATGCGTGGGGATAAGGAGCGTTTTCTGAGTTCCGGCTGTGATGATTATCTGTCTAAGCCCATTCGCGTTGCGGAGTTGTTATCCAAGGTCGATCAATTCTTTGCTAAGGTAGTTCCAGAAATTAAAACCTCCCAAACTTGATGCTTTTTCCTCGGAAAATCCCCGTTTTTGGAAGATTTGATTTCTTGGAACGGCCTAAACGGGTAACATACAGGGAACGAGACGAAAGCTTGGTTATGAATATGACCTATCTGCATCAAGAAACCCCGCAACAGCGTGCGGGGTTTCTCTCAATCAGAGATGGGATGTCATCCTATGAGATGTTGGGGTGTAGTGAACGCCAGGGAGAGAACCGGTGAAAAAAATTCTCATCATTGAAGATGATCCTTACCATGCACGGCTCATGATTAAGTTATTGGAGCGGGCCGGGTATGAGGTCTTGCACGAAGCTGAGGGTGAAAGCGGCCTCAAATTAGCCTTATCCGAGAAGCCCGATTTAATTTTGTTAGATATGGGCTTGCCCGATCTGGATGGGCAGACCGCTGCTGGCCTGATCAAAGGCTCCACCTTCCTTTCGGAGACAGCCGTCATCGCTGTGACAGCCTGGCCTAAGGACACGGCCAGTAAAATTGCCCAAGCCTATGGCTGCGATGGTTACATCTCCAAACCCATCAAGGCTCGCCATTTCGCGGCCGAGGTTGCCAAATATCTCCCCTAACATGCAACACTGTCGCAAATTCTCTGCGACCTCTTTCATGAGTGCGAGAAAATGGATAAAAGTGACGATCTGACCTGACTGACATATAGGGGGAAGGGGAATATATTTGAGTAATCATACTGGGTCTGATGATTATCCTGTTAGATTAGTGCCCGCCACGGAGTTTACGGTCGAAAAATTGACCTGGGCGTATAATCAGGCGCGCGTGGATTACATCGTGCCGATGCCGATGAATCCGAAGCGCTTGCAAGCCTACATTGACCATTATGATGTCGTCCTGGAACGTTCCATCGTGGCGATGCACGAGGATCAGATTTTGGGCCTCTCGATGTTAGGGACGCGATCCAATCCCCCGCATACCTGGATTACGCGATTGGGCGTGTTGCCCGTCAAGCGCCGGCACGGCGCCGGTCAAGCGATGATGGAATATATGATTGGACAATCCAAGGAAGTAGGGGCGAACTACATCATCTTGGAGGTGATCAAAAACAACGTCCCCGCGCATCGGCTCTTCGTCAAACTGGGATTTGAAGAGGTGCGCCAACTCTTAATCCTGCGCCGTCCCCCAGGCATGCCGGATGACGGGGTAGAGGTGCCGCCCTACGAGGTCGAGTTCTTCGGCGCCGAGCGGGCCATCGCGCTTTTGCGCCGACGCCGTAGTGTACCTTCCTGGCTGGATGAGATGCCCTCCTTGATCAACGCGGGGAATTTGGAGGCGCTGCGCGTGCAGCTGGACAACGGCGCGCGGGGCTGGCTCGTCTTCCAGAATACGACCTTCCAATTGGCTCGTCTCGTCCCGCAGACCGAAGCCGGCGATCCCCGCCTCGTCGCGCGGGTATTGGGTCACGCGCTCCACACCCGCTACGACATCAAAGACACCAAGACGGAAAATGTCCCCCTCAAAGATCCCCATCTACCGGGATTGAAAGACGTGGGCTACATCGAATCCTTCCGCCGCATCGAGATGAAACTCGATCTGACCAAATAGACGTGGTTTTGCCAGATCGCTGGTGTCTTAGAGTTTTCATCGCTTGGCCCGCCTACGAATGAATTCGAGGCTGATACACAAAACCCGTTAAAAACGGGTTGAAAAACTGCTCGAAAAAGCAACCTCAGTGCGTTTTAACGCACTTTGAATATCAGCCGAGGGTTTCAACCATCGGCGCGGCTCTGTGACAGTAAGGTAGTTCCAAAATTTAAAACCTTCCAAACCAGATACTTTCTCCTCGGAAAATCGCTTGTATTTGGGAGGTTTATTTTCTTGGAACGGCCTAACCCGGATACGACTAGCCGGGCATCCTCGCGCCA
>JAAAOZ010000268.1 GCA_009908585.1 Chloroflexota bacterium | reverse complement strand
TCGCGGCGTGGTAGATATGCTCGCGCTTGCCGGTCAGGATCGCTTCGACGATGAGCGCTTGGACGTTGATGTTGGTGCGCATCAGGGCGGCGAGGTGCGGCGGCAGCGCGCCGATGTGCGTGGGCTGGACGCCGTTCTTATCCACCAGGCAGGGCACCTCCACACAACAACCGTCCGGCAAATTATCGATCAGGCCCGTGTTGGGCACGTTGCCGTAGACCACGCGCGGCGCGCCCGTCTCCCGGCTGTGGATGATGCGCGAGCCGTACTCCTCGCTGCGCGTGACCTCGTCCATATTCTCAAACGTGTGCACGATGTGCTCGATCATCTCCGGCATCACGGTGATATCGGCCAGGCGCTCCCGCAAAATCGCCTCGTGATCGGCGTCGGGATGCGCGCGCGCCTCCTCGGCGTAGTTCCAGGCGCGGATCTGCGCCTCGCAACGGCCCAGGTACTCATCTATGGGGATGTTGTACTTTTTAATCAGATCGGGTCGTCCCTGCTTGATGAGCCAGGGCGTGTACTCGGCGAAGTGCTCGCTCGATTCCGTCACGAAGTAGCCCAGGCGCTCCAGCATCTCGTAGCGAACGCGATTCCAAGCGGGCACGCGGCCCTCCGCCACGACCTGGTGGAGCAGCGGGTACAGGTCTTCCCCCTCGCGCTCGAAGGTGAGGTAGAACGCCATGTGATTGATGCCGGCGGCGACGTAGTTGATCTCCTCGAAGGGCACGCCGATGTCGGCGGCCAGTTGTTGCGCCGTCCCCTGCACGCTGTGGCACAGGCCGATGGTCGTCACCTCGCTGGCGCGATTCAGCGCCCAGGTGTTCATCGCCATCGGGTTGACGTAGTTGAGGTGCAACACATCGGGGCAGACGGCCTCCATATCGCGGGCCATCTCCAGCAGCACGGGAATCGTCCGCAGCGCACGCATAATCCCGCCGATGCCCAACGTATCGCCGATGGTCTGGCGCAGGCCGTACTTCTTGGGGATCTCGAAGTCGGTGACCGTGGCCGGCTTGTAGCCGCCGACCTGGATCATGTTGATGGCGTAATCGGCGCCTTCAAGCGCCGCGCGCCGATCCGTCATGGTCTCGATGATGGGGTGGGCGCCCAGCAGTTCGGCGGTGCGATGCGCAACCGTCTCCGTGGTCGCCAGGCGCTCCGCGTCAATGTCGTGCAGTGCAATAGTCGATGCGGCTAACGCCGGGAAGCTGAGGATATCGCCCAACAGATTTTTGGCGAAGACCGTGCTGCCCGCGCCGATAAAAGTGATTTTTGGCATGGTTGGTTTGTCCTCCGATGGGAACGACAAATTATATTGAACAATGTTGTGGAAAAATGTTGTAATACGAGGTGTGAAACGTATTTCGTATTCCGTATTTCGTATTGCGTGAAATTTGCGCGCTTAGGTTTACCTTCGATTGCGACGTCGCTGCTGGCGCAGGCGCTTGGTCACGAAGACGGCCACGAGGGCGACGGCCATCGCGATGGAGATGATTCGCACGACGAGGTATTGGAAGCTGCCGCCCAACATCTGCGCGTGGATTGTGCCCAAGATGAAGGCGATGTAGGTCAGCCAGTGGATGACCCGCCATTGATCCCGCAGGCGCTTGCGCTGCCACGCGGCCAGCGCGGCCAAACTGATCAGCCAGAGGGCCGGCGCGCCGCCGAAGCGGACGAAGTTCTCCAGCGAGCTAAATCTCGGCGCCAGGACGCGCAGTTGACCCGTTTGCCAGGCGAACATCCCGCCGTGCAGCGCCAACGCGATCAATGCCGTAATCGAGACGATGTGGTGAAGTTTGACGAAGCGTCGCCCGAAATGTTTGGTCAATTCGACCAAATAGAGCGAGGAGAGCGCGGCCAAAAAGACGCCCTGATAGCCGACCAAAGCGCCCCACCGGATCACCCCGGTTTGCCACGGGGGTTGATTCAACATCGCTACAAGTAATGATACGACGAGCACAGCGCCAATCATCGCATACAATTGCCACGTTCGTTTGGGTTCGAGAGCTGCCATAATTTAGTCCCTCCTTGATTTCTAACTTATAGGTTTCCCATACCCTTGCGAAGGTTGCACGAGTACCTTACAATCAATTTATGCCCGGATATGCAAAAACCCCTCTAATTTCAAGACCCTTCCGCAACCTTCGCAAGGGTTAGGGGATTTAGCTCACCTCGCGGCCCTTGCCAGAGTCGCTGATGGTGACGAGCGGCTCTGGATAAGGCGCGAAGAAGGTCTGGCGCGCCAGGTACGGCTCCTCGAAGCGCACGACCCACGCGCCCAAGATGCTCACCGGCACGCTCAGCGGCGCCTTCTTGGCGCGATACTTCTCCAAGTTATCCAGGAAGTACGCCTTTTCCTCCGACGAGAGCTGTTTGGAGAAGTAGCCGAGCGCGTGCATCAGGACGTTGATCCCGGCGGTGCGGCGCGGCGGTCTCGCCAGCGCCTCCCAAAGATGTGTCTCGTACTCGGCGAGGACCTCGGCCACCGGTTTCTTCTGTGGATTGGCGACGATACGTCCCATCTGACGGAGTTCCTGCTCGTTGTAGGCCATCAGAAGCAGCTTGTTATCGCTGTGGAAGCGCACCAACTCGCCCATCGCCGCCTCGGCCTTGACGGCGCGGAAATCGGCGGCAGTGAAGAGGCTGGTGAAGAAGTGCTCGCGCAACGTGAAATTCTTCAGGCGTCCCTCTTCCTCCACGGGCAAATGTCCATATCGCTCGCGCACGGCGCCGCCGAAAAAGCCCATGGTCTTCTCGGGCAGCGGCGGCCCTTTCTCCAAGCCGGCGTAGACCTTCACATCCTTGATGCCGCACGAGGGCGAGCGTCCCTTCAAGATAAAGCCGTCGATGGACGTCTGAGCCTCCAGCGAATCAAGATACTCGGCGGCGAACGCTTCCATCCGCTCCGTGACATCCAAGCCGGTGGCGGGCTGCGCCAAGCGGTGTTCGTCCTCCATCATCACCACCCGGATCGGATCGCGGGGCGCGCCCAGGCCGATCTCGACTTCGGGGCAGATGGTGAGGTAGGTCACGTAGGGCGCCAATTGCTCGACCACTGCATCGGGGATGATCGCGCCGTTGTAGCGACAATGATCAAAGCCCAGGCACTTGCTGACCACCACGCGGGGCTGAGGGAATTCTCTTATCATCGGGTGAACCTCCAATCGTTTTGGGTAACATAGGTCATTCTTGTAAATTATGGCCTGTCTGATGCGAGTGTCAAGCACGTGACATGATTTCCAAACTCCAGCCTCGTCTTGACACCCGTCCGCTTCGACTTAAAATACCTAGCCGATGCAAC
>JAAAOZ010000183.1 GCA_009908585.1 Chloroflexota bacterium | reverse complement strand
ATCAGCGAGCCGGAGAAACTCCACGCCCTGCCGGACGTGCAGGCCGCCGAGGCCATCGCCGCCGAGCGCCGCTTCTTGCATTGGGAACTTGCTTTCCCGGAGGTTTTCTTCGACCGGGCGGGGCAGCCCTTGCCGGAAGATGAGCGGGGATTTGACGTAGTGATCGGAAATCCGCCGTATGGTATGACAAGAGATCCTTTGACCAAACAGTTTGTCAGAGAGCGCTATAAATCTTCTGAAGGACGTGATGACGTGTACAAACTGTTCGCAGAGTTAGCGCTGATCCAAGCCAAATCGGAAGGTTACATTTCTTACATCACGCCGAACACCATTCTAACCAATCTTCTAGATGCTAAGTTGCGCAAGATGTTGTTAACCCGGACAAGCTGGATGCATCTCATCACGTTTGGATATCCTGTTTTTGAAGATCCTACGGTTCACTCGGCGGTTTTTGTCGTCCAGAACGTGCCACCAGAACCTGATCACAAAATGGAAATCTTAGCTGCTATTGACACCGCTAAGGGGATAGCCAGAGAAGGAAGTCAGGTGAAGCAATCGAATTATCTGGACGATGAAAACTACTTGATTTCTATCATCGAGGATCGATTGGTATTTAATATCGTTGCTCGTATTGAGCAGATTGGGCACCCACTGGGAACTATCGCGCATATTCGACAGTGTATCAAAACGGGAGACAACAGCACTTATTTGAAGATGGCCTCGCATCCGCTGCCAAAACCTTGGATACCGGTATTAGAGGGTAGCGATGTGCAGCGCTATCATATTGCGTGGCCTGATCGGTATTTGAAATACGGCTCTTGGTTAGCAAGAAACTGGCAGAACCCAGATTTTTTTGAGCGTCCGAAGATAGTGGTGCGAGAGACCAGTGAGCGAATTACGGCCTCATTGGATCGAGAGGAATTCTACTTGCTCTCTACCCTTTATAGTATCTATTATCGCGAGGATTTTTCCGGCAAAGAGGATTTGCGTTATTTGCTCGCTTTGTTGAATAGCCAAGTGGCGCAATTCTATATGTATCACCTGGTGTTTTCGATGTCATCGGGGGCTTTTATAAAAGCGCGGGCAAATCATTATGCCCGGCTCCCCATTCGCCGCATCGACTTCACCACGCCCGAAGCCGAGCGCGCCGCTCTGGTAGAGCAGGGCATCGCCCTGTACGAGGACACCCTCCAGCAACCAGCATCCAGCAACCAGCTTCTAGCATTCACCGCCGACCAGCCCACCGACGTCATCCACGACCTGCTGGCCCACTTAGCCGAGCGGATGATCGCCCTCAACCGCCAAAAGCAGCAGCGCATCGATGATTTCTACCTCGACCTCGAAGGGGTCACGGACGCCGACACCTACGCCAAGTTGCAGAAAGGCAAACAGGGGCGCACCCTGTGGCGCGCGGAAGCCTGCCGCCCCTACGTCGAGGAGGGCAGCTACACCACCCACAGCTTAGAAGAGAGCTTAGGCTGGACGGAGGCCGCCTACAAAGTCTTCGTCAAGAAGCTGGCGGGCAAAGTCAGCGGCTTCAGCGACCTCGTCGGCGTCTATCGCGACCACGCGCCGGCATACGCCGCGCGCGTGCAGCGCATCGCCGCCACGGATCGCATCATCGACCGGATCGTCTACCAGTTGTATGGGTTGACAGCGGAGGAGATCGCGATTGTGGAAAAAGCCCGCGAATGAATTACAAGCTCAAGTTGGCGGGTCTTTTGGATTTTGCCGGACAACCCCCTAAGCGGCCCTAAAAGCAGTGAAGATGTGCGCGTTTGTGGGTATGACAGACCTTTTTCGCGTCGTTACTGGGTTGTGGGGGGAATAGTACGATTGCACCCGGCAAATTCCTGAAGAACCAAGTTGGCTCCGCAGACCAATACATCCGCTGATCTGGGGTAAGCCAACTCCTACGTTCAGACGGATAGTTCACCGTTCGGCGCCCCTTGCTTCTCCCTTGTTGCTACGGTGTTGCAACGGTGTTGCTCCCTTCACCCCTGGGCTGAAAACGGACGAAGATAGTCCCCTGAAAGTGATTGCAACACCGGCTGTCTGACGTTCCTGGGCATCGCCTCATTCAACCTGCGCAGGCAGGTTTTGTAACCGTGGCCCGCGACTTCCCTCGGCCATTGGGCCTTCCGACGGCCATGGGGCCTTACGGCCACAGGGGGGCCAAGGCAGTCGCCGGGTTTTGTGTAGAACTTTTGTTCTTGACATAAACCAAAAATAGTTGTATCATTGAGTGGAGCCGCTCCCCAGGTCTACAACCGTTGGGAGCGGCTTTTGTATGCCTGGGGAGCGTGACATCGCTACGGAGGCAAGACGGTGTACGAATACCAGGCAGAGATTCTTCGCATCATTGATGGTGATACGCTTGAGGCCCGAGTCGATCTGGGCTTCTACGTCCACGTCGAAGTGACGTTACGGCTGGCGCGTGTCAACACCCCAGAGATGGATGAACTCCCCGGCCAAGTCGCGCGGGCCTTTGTCTGCCAGGAGCTGGAGCCGGTCACGATGCTCCGCGTCACTACCAGCAAGACCGGCAAGTACGGGCGCTGGATTGCCGAAGTAGCCTACCAGATCAGCGGTCAACCGGGAGTGTGGCACAATCTATCCGACCGCATCGTAGCCGCAGGACACGGACAATGGATCCCTTAATCGAAACGTTGCTGCAAAGTGGCGCCATGGGTGTCATCGCTTACCTTCTCATCCAGTACCAACGCGAACAGACCGTCGCGCACCGGGAGGAGCTGAAGGCTCTGCTGGTGCAGATCACGGTGGGGCTACAGGAGCAGAGTCGCCAACAACGCACCGAACTGAGCGAAATCATCCAGAACAACACGGATGCCCTGAGCCGCATCGCTGAAAAGTTCAACACCTTGGAAAACAGCATCATCACGTTGACCCAACGCGCCGCCAACGGGCACAATCTCGCCCAATTGAAAGAATTCCTATCCCCATCACAGAAACAGAAGGAGGAAGACAATGGCTAGAGTCACCGGAGGGTTATTCAGTTTAGAAGCATCTGGCAAGTTCGCTAACGCCCTGGTGTTTGATCGCCGGGGTTACGTCCGGGGCTACACCCGCCCCACCAATCCGCAGACCGCCGCGCAGGGCAACGTCCGGCAGGTGATGTTGGCCGCGCAGCGCGCGCTCGGCGTCGCCGGCGCTACGACCAAGACTGGCATCAAGGAGCTGGCGCCGGTGGATTACCGCTGGAATTCGTACCTCATCCAGCAGCTCATCGGCAAGGGGTCGGTCGCGTGGGACGCCAGCTTGGCGGCCTTCAACGCCCTTGATCCCGCCGACCAGACC
>JAAAOZ010000464.1 GCA_009908585.1 Chloroflexota bacterium | reverse complement strand
GGGCCGCCTTGTACTCGCTCTCGCTGTAGGTGTTGCCAAAGTGCGCGCTCGTGTAGAGATCGGCCACGGCCTGGAACGGGGCCTTGAGGCGCTCGACGCGGGCGTTGGCCGCCTCCTTGGCGCGCACGGCCTCGTAATCGACGCTCTCCGCCTCCATAATGGCGAAGAGTTCGCGCAACATCTCCGGCAGGCGGCGGTTGAATTCGCCCGCGAAGAGGCCCAGGCCCAACTGCTGCGCCCCGGCGGCGGCCTCCTTCTCGCGCTGGCGCTGCTCCTTCTTGCTCAACAACACCTCCGGCTGCTCCTCCAGATCCGCAATCTGCGCACCCACCAGCGAATCCCCGCACTTGAGGTGATGATCCAAGAAGCCCAGGGGCTTATCGCCGGCGAAGGTGTTGAGCCACAGGCTGAGCTTGGCCAGCTCCACGGCCAGCGGGTTCTTATCCACCCCATAGATGCAGCGCTCGACGACGCGCCGCCGCCAGTGGTTGAGGTCGCTCTCCGCCGCCTCCTCCACTTCCACGTAGGGGTCGGTGGTCAAGGCGCGGGCCAAGTAGTCGGTCGCCTCCACTAAGAAGTGCCCGCTGCCCATACTGGGATCGAGCACCTTGAGCGCCAACACCCGCGCCACGAAGGCGCGCCCGGCCTCGGATTCCGGCACGGCGGCGGCCTTGATCTCGTCCAAGATCCCATCCACCAGCGGCCCCAACGTCTGCGCGACGATGTAGGCCACGATGTACTGCGGCGTGTAGTAGGAGCCGGTGGCCTTGCGCTCGCCCTTATCCGTCTCCAGGTAGATCTCGCCCTCGGCGCGACGCTCCACAACTGTTCGGGTCGGCGTCCCGCCGTGCCCGGACGCGGGCAGCCACTGCTCGCCCTTCCCATCCCGGATCGCCACCATCCGCTCGGCGGCCAAGCGCGGCTGATATTCCAGCAGTCCCTCGTAGATCGAGCCTAAGTGACGCACGTTGAGCGTGCGGTAATCGACGAACTCCTTGCTCCCGCTCTCCGTCTCGCGGCGGCACAGTAGGTCTATCGCTTGGGTGAAGGCTTGGTCACCCACAGATTTCTCAGCCAAGAAGGGATGCTGCTGCGGATCAAACAGCCCGCCGTTATAGCGCACCACCTCGATCTCAGCGTTAAATTCAGGATCATCGCCGTTGATCAGGTGAAAAAGACTGGTTAGGGCATCGTAGTGTTTGCTACTGCGACGACCGATGTAGACCCCGGAATCTTGGAGGGCCGCGATCTCTTTCTTGAGCAAGGCGAAGCTGTAGAATTCGCGGTAGCGCGGATTGCGCACGGGCAGGAGGCCCCGGCTCTCGCCGTAGAGGATGAAGAGCAGACGGTAGAGCAGATAGAGGCTGTTATCGTAGATCTCACGGAGATCGTCGGCGCTCAGCTCGTTGGGCGCATAATCGAGGAAGCCCTGCATCAGCAACTCCAAGGCGCGGTAGGCGTTCTCCTGTAGATCCTCCTCCAAGGTGAGCGCGTAGGCCTCACTGCCGGCCAGCACGTCATCCAGGAAGACGCGGCCCTGGTCATCGGGCCGGAAGGCGGCCTGGCGGAAGAAGAGATAGAAATAGCGGATCGCGGCGGGATCATCCTGCTCCAGCAGATCCAGCAGATCCACCTCGTAGTAGGTATCCAGACGATAACTGGTCTCCCGGTGGACGAGACGCCAGGTGCGCCCGTTGGCAAGGATGCCCCACGTGAGGCCCGTGGCCTTGAGATAGTAATCGATCTGGTAGCTGGGATTCTGGCGCTCGAAGGACGTGTCGCCGCTCCGCTGCTTCTTGCTCAGGTGGATGTCCCACTGCTTCACCTCGCCCACGGCCAAGGCGCGCTGGGCGTACGCCTCCGTCTTCTGGATCGCGGCAGCCTCCTGGCGGTTCTCCTCGGTGGGGAAGAAAGCATAATCGGGTCGTCGGATGCCCTTGCCCAGGCCGGGCACGCGGGCTTGGGTTTCAAAGACGTGCCCCAGCCGCTCAAAGATGGGCTTGAACCAGTGCTCCTCAAGCTGATTCTCGCTGTAGTCATCGAGATACTCGCCCTCACGCGCGTAGAGATCGCGCAGCCAGGCGCGGAACGCGGCGGCCTCCTCGCGCGCGGCCTCCCACCGGGGATCGCCGGGCAGCAGCGCATCGAGGTAGTGATCAGAGAAGAGAAACTGGTTGTTGTAGAGTTCATCCATCGTCAGCGATAGTTGTGCGGTTGTCGCGTCATGGGTCATTGCGTCCCCTCCAAAAATCGGTTGAAAGTTTCAGGTTGCTGAAGCAGATACTCCATCAAACAGCCCCCGGCGGGGAAGCGCAGTGTGAAGGTCGTTCCTTCGCCCTCGGTGCTCTGGTAGGTGATCTCGCCGCCGCACTTGGTCACGATGTTGTCGCAGATGGAGATGCCCAGGCCGGTACTGCCTAACGGTTGGGGTCAGGCGCACGGCGGGTGCGGAAAAGAGCCTTCGTACCAGCAACGACTACCGGCGCGGGGGGCCGGCGTCATCAGCTTGGTTCAGATTCCTTACCCAGCACCTGCGCCAACAACTGGGCCAACTGCTCTCCATCAAGCGGCTTGAGCATCCATCCGGCCAGGCCTTGGGCTTGGAGTACTTCCAGTTCATGCTCCATTGGGTGACCGCTCAACATCACCACCGGCAGGGTCAGGCCGCGCTGGCGCATGGCGTGGAATAACGCCTGCCCGCCCATCTCCGGCATCACCAGGTCGCTCAGCACCACCGCGATCTCATCCGCGTGTTGCTCCAACATGGCCAGCGCCGCGCGCCCATCGGCGGCCGGGAGCGCCTGATAGTTCAGCAGTTCCAGGATGTCGATCAGCGCCGCGCGTAAGGCGGCGTTGTCCTCCACCACCAGCACCGTCTCTCCTTGCCCTCGGATCAAGGCGCCGCTTTCGATGGCCGGTGGGGTGGACGGCCGCACCTGTAAGGCGGGCAGATAGATGGTGAATGTCGTCCCGCGCCCCACCTGGGAGGTCACGTCGATGTGACCTTCGTGTTGTTTCACGATGCCAAATACCTGGGACAGCCCCAACCCCGTTCCCTGGCCCACCTCTTTGGTGGTAAAGAACGGCTCAAAGATGTGGGGCAGCGCCTCCGGCGGAATCCCACTTCCGTTGTCCGTCACCGCGATACATATCCATTCTCCATTATCTCCATTACCTCCATCAAGCATCTGCCCACACGTCCGGCACCGGATGCTGTCCGGCGCCGCCATCCGGGAGAGGTCGATGCGCAGTTCCCCGCTCTCTTGGGGACGCATAGCATCGCGCGCGTTGATCGCCAGGTTCATGATGGCTTGTTGCATCCGCGTGGGATCGGCGTT
>JAAAOZ010000402.1 GCA_009908585.1 Chloroflexota bacterium | reverse complement strand
TCGCTGCTCTTCCGGCCCGGCGAACCTTTCGCGCAGCGCGCCTCGCGCATCACGATGATGTGTGGCCTCTCGCTGGCCGAGGCCGCCACGCAGGTCGCGGGCGTCGAAGTACAGCTCAAATGGCCCAACGACCTGATCATCCCCCGTGAGGATGGCGCGTGGCGCAAGATCGCGGGCATGCTGAGCGAGATCGGCGGCGCTGCGCAGCAGCCCGATCTCTTGGTCGTGGGGCTGGGCCTCAACGTGAATGTGCCATCCACCGCATTAGCAAACTTGGCGCCCAACGCCGGCAGTCTCCGAGCCGAGGTTGGTCATCGCGTGGATCGCGTCGCGCTTCTCGACGACTTTTTGACGCGCCTCGAGGCCGCCTACGCCCGCTGGGACTCCGGCTGGGAGCCATTGCGCGCGTGGAAAGCGCGCCTGGCGTGGATCGGGCAGACGGTCAGCGTCTACACACCAGACGCCGTTCACACCGGCGTGGCCGTCGGCGTCGATGACGAGGGCGCGCTCCTGCTGCGTCAGCCTGATGGCTCGCGCCGCGCGTTCCCTGTCGGCGATGTCAGCCTCCGCCCGTCAACTTGATACTTGCTTTATTTGCAACCTCCATTATAGTGACGGTAGGAAGATCGTGAAAACAATGTTCGAAGCGTACGGCCTTTCTAAATGATTCGTACGTCTTCCATTTTATATTTATACGACGTTCACCCCATAATCGGCCTTCACTTAGGTAGTTCCAGAAATTAAAACCTCCCAAACCTGATGTTTTTTCCCTCTGAAAACTCCCCGTTTTTGGGAGACTTATTTTCTTGGAACGGCCTTACTTATTCCTATAAGACCAGGAGCAAATCTATGCGCTATCTCGTAATTTCAGATGTCCACAGCAATTATCCCGCACTTCAGACCGTCCTCGCCGACGCGGCCCCCTTTGAGGCCATCCTCTTCTTGGGCGATTTGGTGGGCTATGGCCCTAATCCCAATGAGTGCGTCGAGCGTCTCCAGGAGTTTCCCCTCACCGCCATCGTCGGGAACCACGACTGGGGTGTCATCGGTCGCGCGGATCTCTACGTCTTCAACAGCGACGCCCGTAAGGCGCTCCTCTGGACCCAGCGCGAAATTTACCCCGACAACCGCAATTTCCTCTCTGATCTGCCCACCACCGTCCGCATCGATGATATGATGCTGGCGCACGGCAGCCCCCAGGAGCCGATCTGGGAGTATCTGGTGGATAGTTACGCTGCTACGGAGAGCTTTATGACGCACGATTTTCAACTGGCGATGGTGGGGCACACCCACCTGCCTTTGATCTTTGAATGGGATGAGCAGGAGGAGGAAGCGCACCTTATCTTGCCGGAGTTGGAAACCCCTATCTCGATAGAGAATCGGCGCCTGATCGTCAATCCCGGCAGCGTGGGGCAACCTCGCGACGGTGATCCTCGCGCCAGCTATGTGAAGTTAGACACGGAAGAGCAGACTTTGGAATTCCACCGTGTCCCCTACGCCGTGGAGATCACCCAGGAGCGGATGCGTGCGCGTGGCCTTCCCTATCGTCTCATCGAGCGCTTGGAACGCGGTCGCTGAGAATGCTGTGAGTTTCCCCGGCACGGAACTTTTTCCATTCGGCCCGCGTTATAAAGATAGCTACCCCACTCAAACCTTCTCATCAAGTATTAAGATGGGAAGGTTTTGAACTTGGAGATAGGGTTGGTTCAAGAGATAGCAAAAATCGGTTTACACTTCTGTTTTGCTCAGGAGATTCTTTTCTTTAAAAATAACTGCCCGGCGAATGAATTCGCGGCTACATTTACGAAACCGGCCTGCGCCGGTTAGAACTCAGTCGCCGAAGGGCGACTTCGCTAAGGCGTGTTACGCCCAGTGGCCCGTGGTTTTTCTTTTGACCCCACGGCCCAATGGCCGTGGGAACTGCCGGGCCTGGGACAAATAGAAAAAAGTGTCAACCTGTTTCTGAACCATCCCCAAAACTGCTTATGTTTTACAGGCGTTCACGGCTTCCCGGAAGCTTTTCGCTGCATAGTTGTTGCTCCCATCATAAATCGCCCTATAATCAGACAAAATATTGGGCGCTTCTTTGCGTTGGCGTTCGTCTCCGGCGCACGATGGTTCTTTATCCCCGTGAGAAAAGAAAGGAATGGTGAATGGATTGTTATCTCGAATGAGTCGTATCCGCACAATAGCGTTGTGGTTGCTGTTGTTGGTGGTGTTCTCGATAGTGTCTCCGCCAGATGTGAGCCTCGCGCAGGCGGGCGAGCCGCCCACCTTGGACGCCGCTGAGTTGGAGACGTTCTTCGATGGGCTGATGACCGCGCAGTTGGAAGCGGCCCACATCCCCGGCGCGACGTTGGCCGTCGTGGCGGAGGCCGAGGTGCTGCTGGCGAAGGGCTATGGCTACGCCGATTGGAAGCGGCGGACGCCCGTGCGCGGCGATCAGACGCTCTTCCGGCCCGGCTCGGTCTCCAAGCTCTTCACCTGGACAGCGGTGATGCAATTGGTCGAGGCGGGTGAGATCGAGCTGGACGCCGATGTCAACACCTACTTGGATTTCGAGCTGCCCGCGACCTATCCCAAACCGATCACGCTCTATGATTTGATGGCGCACACGCCCGGCTTCGAGGATCAAGGGACGGGGTTGTTCCTCCGAGATCCGGCAGAGTTGCCACCGCTGGAAACCTATCTCAAGGAGAATGTACCCGCGCGGGTCTATTCGCCGGGGGAGATCGCAGCCTATTCCAACTACGGATCGGCGATAGCGGGCTACATCGTAGAGCGCGTGTCGGGCGAGCCGTTCGAGGCTTATGTCGCGCATCACATCCTTGAGCCGTTGGAAATGACGCGCAGCGCCTTCCGCCAGCCCCTGCCGCCTGATCTGGCGCCGGATATGTCGCAGGGCTATGCGTACAACAACGGGCAGTTCATCGCGGGCGATTTCGAGGTCGTCGGTGCGCCGCCGGCCGGCGCGCTGAGCGCTACGGCGGCTGATATGGCGAAGTTCATGATCGCGCATTTGCAGGATGGCCGCTACGGGGATGCCCGCATCTTGGAGGCGGCGACGGCGCAGGGGATGCACCAGCAGCACTACGCCGCCGATCCGCGCATCAGCGGGATGGCGCACGGTTTTATGGAGCAGGAGGTCAACGGGCAGCGGCTGATCTATCACGGCGGGGATACCTTCCTCTTCCACAGCGCGCTCTACCTGTTGTTGGAGGAGGATGTGGGCGTCTTCGTCGCGTACAACAGCGCCGGCAGCGCGGGCAACACCGTGCGCGAGGATCTGCTCCACGCCTTTATGGATCGTTACTTCCCGGCGCCGGAAGCGCCCGCCCCGG
>JAAAOZ010000262.1 GCA_009908585.1 Chloroflexota bacterium | reverse complement strand
GCGAGATGAATGGACTCCGGTAAGGTGCGCGACAGCACCGTAACCGATTCTTCCACAAGTTCTACCAGGTCCAGCGCGTGCGGCTTGATCATCGCCCGGCTACTGAAATCCAAGATCTGCTGCACCAACTCCGTCGCCTTGTAGGATTCATCGACGATGGTCTGGAGATTGCGCGCCGCCCCCAGCGGTAGATTTGATTTGCGCAGGAGCAATTGAGCATAGAGGATGATAGTCGAGAGCAGGTTGCGGAAGTCGTGCGCGATGCCGGCCGCTAACTGCCCCACCGCCGCGAGCCGCTCCTGACGCCGGAGCTGCTGAGCCATTTCGTGGCGTTCGGTGACATCGCGCGCCACGCTGATGACAGCCTGCGGATAGCCATTCGTAGCCGGGACAACGGATGAGTGCAATTCGATGAAGAGTTCATTTCCCTTCGCCGTCCTCACCGTGTACTCGACCGCCTTGACATCCTCACCCGAAAGGAGCCGCTGTAAATTGGCCTTGGCTCGCGTTCGGTCTTCAGGCACAATAAACTCAAAGGCCTGAGTTCCCACCAAGCGCTCGTGATTCTCGAACTCATAAAGTGCGGCGGTCTTTCGATTGCACATCAGAATCTCGCCTGTTGGATCTGTCAGGAGAATAGCATCCGGGGAGGTCTCCACCAGTTGGCGGTAGCGCGCCTCACTTTCGCGCAAGGCTCGCTCCGCTTGCTTACGCGCGGTGATGTCCTCGTGCGTCCCGACAGCGCGGTGGGGCACGCCTGCTTCATCGACCTCGTAGGATTTACCTCGCCCCCGGATCCACCGCCACGCCCCGGATTTCGCCTTTAGCCTGAATTCCTCCTCAAACGCCTCGGCAGCCATCGCTTTCTCCAAAATTATGGGCGCGACCTCGCGCTTATCCTCTGGATGCAATAATTCATCCCAGGTGCTCAGTTCCATGGGCAATTCGCCGGGTTCGTAGCCCAACATCGTGTAATATCGCGGACTGAAGTAGGTCTCGTTCGTGTCCATATCCCAGTCCCAGAAGCCATGCTCGGTGGCATCCATCGCCAATTGCAGCCGCTCCTCACTCTCTCGCAACGCCCGCTCCATCTTTTTGCGCTCGGTGACATCCCAGAACATCCCCAGCAGGCCGCTCACCCGGCCTTCCGCATCGTAGATGGGCGTCTTGATCACCTGGACGTAGAATTGTTGCCCCGCAAGGGGCTGGTGCACCTCCACCGTCTCGAAGACCTGCTCCGACTCGATCACCCGCTGATCATCCTTGCGATATTGCCGCGCCAATTCTGGAGGATGCATATCGAAATCGGTCTTGCCGATGATCTCATCTAGGGATTTGCCCTGCATCTTGCAATAGCGTTGATTGGCAAAGGTAAATCGCCCCGACAGATCCTTGCTGAAGACGCATTGCGGCATACTCTCCACCAGCGATTGGAAGAGGGCCTTGCTCCGTCGTAGTGCATCCTGCGCCCGTTTACGCTCGGTGATATCGCGGGAGATCCCGGCAATCCCTACAACCTCACCATCGAGGTTCTTGATGGGAACCTTAGTGACCGAAACCCACCGGAACTTGCCATCCGCCCGCCGGATTTTCTCCACTTTGCCGATAACAGGACGGCCCGTCGCCACGATCTTCTGCTCATCCTCGTGGGCATCTTCTGCGTGCTCCGGCGTGAAGTAATCGAAGTCCGTCTTGCCAATAGCTTCCTCCGTGTCCTCAAGACCCAACATCTCGGCCTGCGCCTGGTTGATCATCGTGAAGCGACCTGCGGTATCCTTGAAATAGATGGTATCCGGGATGTTCTCAATGAGCGTGTGCAGCAGATCCCGCTCGTGGCGTAACGCCTGAGCCATCTCTTTACGCTCGGTGATATCCTGCACCACGGCGACGAAATAATCCGGCTCACCGGAGGGCTTGCGTACTAACGAGACCTGCAAATCGATCCAGATGCATGCTCCATCCTTGCGGAGATAGCGCTTCTCCAGGGAGAAGCCCTCGGTCTCCCCCGCGAGCACCCGGCGCTTGGCCTCCGCATTAGCCGCTAGATCCGCAGGATGCGTGAGATCCTCATAGCTCATCGCGTACAGTTCCGCCTGCGAGTAGCCGACGACCTCGCAGAATTTTTGATTCACATAGCGCAAGCTGCCATCGATGGCGGTGTGGCTGATGCCGACCGGCGCCTTCTCAAAAATCGCCCGCAATTGTCGCTCGCTCGTCCGAAGCTCGGTCACGTCGCGGCGCAGGGCCTGAACTTCCTCCAACAACGCCTCTTTAGTTTTATTTTCTTCCTGCACGTCCTGCACAACAGCCTCCTAAATCTGGACATGTCCCGTATTAAAAACACCTCTCAGCTTCAAGGCCGAGAGGTAAGGAGAACGGCGCGTTTCGACATCAGCAAGCTTGATATTTCGACCTGACATGCCCCTCCAATATTCTTTACGCAAACAGCCCCACAATATGGGGGTAGTGTAGCATAAGCCAAGTATACCACAAGTGATATTACAGGATGCCCATTTCAGATAGGTAGACCGGCTGCCTGGCGAGTCTCTACTCCATAAAGCTATTTCACCTAAAAACCAACAAGAGCCAGGGAAGTAGGAATCACGGCCACGAGGATGGCTTTCTAGACGGCATCCGCCGGGCAGGTGTCGAAGGCGATGACGAACGTGGACCCTTCACCCACGGTGGTTTCCACCCAGATACAGCCGCCGTGGGCTTCCACGGCCAGTTTACAGAAGGGGAGACCGAGGCCCGTGCCGGTCCGCCGTCCCTGGGTGTCGTCCACTTGCTGAAATTTCTCGAAGAGACGGGGGAGTGCGTCTGCCGGGATGCCGGGGCCAGTATCGGAGACCCCCATCATCACGCTGACAGGTTCAATTTCGGGATCGGGGCGCGCCCAAATTTCGACGCGCCCACCCTCAGGTGTGAATTTGAGGGCGTTATCGACCAAATTGTTGAGCACGCGCCCGATGATCTGCCGGTCGAGCTTCGCCATGGGGAGATTATCCGCCACGGATACGCTAAGCTGGATGTTGGATTCGGCGGCCAAGGGAGCGAATCGCTCCTGCACCCTGTTCAGGATCGGGCGCACGTCCACGGTCTGGCGGTCGAGTGGGAACTGCCCGCTTTCCAATTTGCTGATGTCGAGGAGCTGATTAACCATGCCCAAAATGCGCTGGCTGTTACTGTGGGCCATATCCTGAAGCTGTCGGAGATTTTCGATGTCATCTTTGGCGATGGCGCGCTCCATCAGGGCCAGGCTCCCCATCACGACGGTGAGCGGGGAGCGCAGATCGTGAACCAACATACTGGTCATATCCTCGCGGAGCCGGGCGAGTTCGATC
>JAAAOZ010000296.1 GCA_009908585.1 Chloroflexota bacterium | reverse complement strand
GTTTACTAAGGTAGTTCCAGAAATTAAAACCTCCCAAACCTGATGTTTTTCCCTCTGAAAACTCCCCGTTTTTGGGAGACTTATTTTCTTGGAACGGCCTAACAGGAGATGATGATGAATCTGCGACGAATCGTAGCCTTGGGAATGGCAGTAGCGGCGCTGATGAGTTGGATGGAGCTTTCACCGATCCAGGCAGCAGACTCCATTATCGTTGTTGCTGTGGATATGCAACGCACGGTGAAATTGAACGATCGATTCTTGGCGCCGGGAGAACAACTCGTCGTAGCGGTCGAGCTTGAAAACCACAGCTATGTCATGGGTGTGGATTGCGACCTGAGTCATTACGAGTTTTCATTAACACAAAAACAGCCCTCGACGCCACTTTTCACCTTTGATACACCTGCGACCTTGCCGATCAGTTCCACATCATCTATGGTGAGCGGTACTTTTACCTTAACCGCCCAACACCTAGGGAATGCTGTGTTTAATCTTGACACGACGGCTTTTTATACCTGTGAAGGTGGCCTTGATACAAAGGCCATGAGCACAGGCCCGATTGCTCCTGTCTATATTTGGACAGAAGAGCACCATACTTATTTACCGTTAGTTGTCATCCCTCAACGCATTGTAGAAAAACCACAGCGCATTAGATGAATGGCACCTATCGGTTAATGGAAAGTATTGCCCCAACGGTTCCCCATCACCCCTTGGGGACATTTTCGTGGCGATGCCCTTCCAGAAGCCTCGCCGCCGATTGAGAAAGGGACGAAACAGGTTACAATCCAAGGTGAGGGACGTCATAGCCTGCGGGTCGGACGCGACTCACTGCGCGAGCGTACCCGACGATAAACCAAATCAGAGAGAAGAACGTCCAACAGACATAGAGACCATGAACAACACCATCGAAGTGGAGAACCTGACCAAATACTACGGCGACCTTCTGGCGGTGGATCACATCAGTTTTGAGGTGCGACAGGGCGAGGTATTCGGCTTCCTGGGGCCAAATGGCGCGGGCAAGACGACCACCCAACGCATGCTGACCACGCTGCTGGAGCCGACGGCGGGGCGCATCGTCATCCAGGGCCACGACCTGGCCCACGATGCCTACCCCGTCAAGCGGCGGATGGGCCTCGTGCCGGAGGAATCGAACGTTTACACGGAGTTGACGGCCTGGGGCAATTTGATGTTCACGGCGCGGCTTTATCGCGTCCCCCGCCAGCAGCGCGAGCAGCGGGCGCGGGAGCTGCTGGAGACCTTCGGCCTGTGGGAGAAGCGCGATGTGAAGGTCGAGGACTTTTCCAAGGGCATGCGTCGCCGGTTGAGCATCGCGATGGCCATCATCCACAAGCCGGCGCTGCTCTTCTTGGATGAGCCGACGCCGGGGCTGGATGCGCAGAGCGCCCGCGCCATCCGCGACCTGATCCGCCAGATGCAGGCGGAGGGAACGACCATCTTCCTGACGACGCACCAAATCGAGGAGGCCAGTCTCCTCTGCGACCGCGTGGCCATCATCAACCACGGCCAGATCGCGGCCATCGACACGCCGGAGCAATTGAAGCGCGCCTCCGAGCGGGTGCAGTCGGTGGAGGTGGCGCTGGCCCCCAGCGGCACGGCGCCCGGTGAGGCATTGGCCGCGTTGCCCGGCGTGACAACCCAGGTCAAGATGGGGGACAAGTGGCGGCTCTACACCGATGATCCCTCCGCGCTGCTGCCTCAGGTGATCGACTACGCGCGCTCGGAGGAGTTGCGCGTCATCAGCCTGAGCACGTTAGGCCCCAGCCTGGAGGACGTCTTCTTGGAGATCACGGGGCAGCAGGTGGGCACGGTCCGCCACGAAGCGCAAGCTAACGATCAGCGAGGTAAGAGAGGAGGCCGGCGATGAAATCGACGACAACAATGAATGGCGGATGGATAGCCCGGCTCCAAGATGAAATCGCGCAGGCCTGGACGGTAGCCGTCAAGGATGTGAAGGTCTATTACCTGACCCCGCCAATGATTATGTTTGGCCTCGTGCTGCCCTTCTTCCTCTTCTTCTCCTTCTCCGTCAAGCGGGAGATCGGCGTGGAGGTGGGAATGGCGCGGCTGTTGGCCCTAACGACCTTCTTCACCGCGTCGTCGGCGGGGCCGGTCATCATTCCCTTGGAGCGGCGGATGGGTACCTACGACCGGCTGTTGGCCGCGCCGATGTCGCTGCTCACGCTGTTGCTGGGCAAGACACTGGTGGGGGCCTTCTTCGCCACGGCGGTCTCGATGGTGCCGCTGGGGGTGGGTGTGTTGGTGCTCGGCGTGACGGTGGCCAACGTCGCGATGTTGCTGATCGGCCTGGTGCTGGCCAGCCTGGCCTTCGCGGCCTTTGGCTTGATCTTCGCCTCGATTCCCACCCATTCGGTGGGCAGCATTATGATGCCCAGCACCTTGGTGCGCTGGCCGTTGATGTTCATCAGCGGCATCTTCGTGCCTTTGGAGGAGATGGCGCCGTGGGCGCGGGCGCTGGCTCATCTTTCGCCCCTGACCTACGTCCAGGATTTGATGAACCACGCTGTATTGGGGGCCGGCGCCCTGAATCCATGGTTAGATCTGGCGCTCTTGCCGCTCTTGCTGGTCATCTTTCTGATGCCGGCGGCGTGGCTGCATCATCGCAGCCGCGTGTTGGGGTACTGAAGTTTAGACCCGCTTCGGGGCTTCTTACGTAGATTATCTCCGAATCCGCCGCCAGGCCGCCTCGACCTGGGCGCGCGTCTCGGCGAGCGCGCCGTCGGTGTCGATGACCACGTCGGCGCGGGCGATTTTCTCCTCCTGCGGCGGCTGCGCCTCGATGCGCTGGCGCGCATCCGCGCGGGAGAGACCGCGCTGCGCCATCAGCCGCGCAAGCTGCGTCGATGCATCGCAGGTGGCGACCCAGATCGCCTCGTAGGACGCGGCCATGCCGCTCTCCAGCAGCTTGATCGCCTCGACCACGACGACGGGCGCGTCGCTGGCCGCGATCTGGCGCGCGACGGCCTCAATTGTGGGCGGATGCACCAGCGATTCCAGGCGCGCCATCGCTGCCTCATCGCAGAAGACCCGCGCGCCCAACTTCCCCCGGTCGATGCGCCCATCGGGGGCCAGGATCTGCTCGCCGAACGCCGCCACGACTTCATCGTAGGCCGGCCCCTCCGGCGCGATCATCTCGTGGGCGACGCGGTCGGCGTCGATGTGCTCGGCGCCCAACGCCACCAACATCTTAGCCACGGTGGATTTGCCCGTGGCGATGTTGCCCGTCAGGCCGATGCGATAGGGCGCGCGCGTCACGCGACCGACATCTCCGCGACCTCCGACCACTCCTCCAGCAGGCGATCCATCTCCGCCTCGACCTTGC
>JAAAOZ010000489.1 GCA_009908585.1 Chloroflexota bacterium | reverse complement strand
ACGCACGTTTGGGCTTGTCGCCAGGCATATACTGCATGAGGCAGCGCCGTCCTTCAGTCAAGTGCGTTGTACCTTGGTCTGCTCACAAAACCAGACAGATACATTTTTAGATTCTATACATTACATGCGATAACTGTAAAACTCATTGCGGAAGTAAGTGATGTCTCTACAACAAGTGATTTTCCGAGGAAAGGACGTCAGGTTTGGGAGGTTTTAAATCCTGGAACTACTTTAGGGCTACTGAGGGGGTATCCGGCAAAATCCAAGAGCCCCACTTATTTATAGGGAGGTTTGGATGGATGTGCAAAGTACCGTCGCCTATGTCTCCCATATTTTCCCAGCATTAACCGAGTCATTTGTATATCGGGAAGTGTTTGCCTTGCAGGAAAGAGGGTTCAACATCGAAACGTTTGCCATCTGGAAACCTGATAAGGATAAACTTTCGCTGGAATCTCGCCATCTGGTGGATCATACGTTTTATGTCTTCCCTCTCCGGCGGCTTGATTTTGTGCGCGCCCACCTTCATTTTCTCTTCACCCGTCCCGCGCGATATGTCAAGACGTTGTTTTTCGTGTTGACCCGGAAGGGGGAGAGCTTTCAACATCGGAAGCGTACATTTTATCATTTCTGTGAAGCGATCTATATGGCCAGGGAAATGGAACGTCTGAACGTCGAACATATTCACGCGCATTTTGCCATCAACGCCGCTGCCATTGCGCTGGTGATTTCGCGGCTATTGGATATTTCCTATAGCTTCACGGCGCATAATAGCTTTTTTATTGATCGGGTTTTGTTGGCGGAAAAAGTCCAGGGCGCGCGATTCATCAGCGTCATCTCCGAGTTCAGCCGCCAATTCCTGATGGATCTCGTGCCGGGTGGGGAGGAACAGGGGGAAAAGATGCACATCATTCGTTGTGGCCTCGCGCCGGACGATTTTGTGCCCCCGGAGGTGCGGCCCGACAACGACGTCCCGCTGATTCTCTTCGTCGCGCAGTTGGCGGAGCGCAAGGGCGCGCCTTTCCTGGTGGAGGCGAGTCGGATACTGGCCGAGCGCGGCGTGGCCTTCCGCTGCGCCCTGATTGGTGATGGCCCTGAGAAGCCGATTGTGGATCACCTGGTTGAGATATATGACCTGCAAGCATCGTTCGAATTGCCCGGCGCCGTCTTTCAAGAGGATCTACGACCGTACCTAGAGCGCGCGGACATCTTCGCGCTGCCGTGCGTCACGGCGCGCAACAACGATGTGGACGGCATCCCGGTCTCGTTGATGGAAGCGATGGCGATGGAAATCGCCACCGTCTCCACCGATGTGTCGGGCATCCCGGAGCTGATCGAGGATGGGGAGAGCGGCCTGCTCGCGCCAGAGAAGGATGCGGAGGCATTGGCCGATGCCCTCCAGCAATTGCTGGAAGATGAGGCGCTGCGCCGGACGTTGGGCCAGAACGGCCGGCGGAGAATTGTCGAGGAATTCAACATCTACAAGAGCGCGGCCAAATTAGGCGATCTTTTCGAGTCGTACCTGTGATACATCGATCTGACGCTAACTCCGTGCCGGTGCTTATCACGTGGGATGCGGACCCTGATGAGTGGATTCCATTAGACAAGCGGTTGCAAGCGTTGAGAACGGCGCTGGATTTGTGTCGTCATCAGGATATTCGCACGACCTTCTTCGTCACAGCTGAGGCAGCCGAGGCCTACGGGGATGAAATCGCGAGTATGCAGCATCAGGGCCATGAGGTTGGTTGTCATGGGCTGACCCACGGCACCGAGGAAAACTATGATCAGATGCCGGAGGCGCAACAGCGCGCTTACATCCAGCAGGCCACCGAGCGCTTGGCGGCTGTCACCGGTGGCCCGATCCGGGCCTTTCGCGCCCCGCGTGTGAAAGTCGGCGCGACGACGATGAAGGTACTGGCCGAACATGGGTATCGGGTCGATAGCTCGGTCTGCTCCCAGAGGATAGATTTTGTCAGCTCGAATCTCATCAACCCAGGATGGATCTTCGCGCCGCGTCGTCCCTATCATCCTCATGAGCGTAACGCCTTTCGGGCCGGCCAGATGCCCATTTGGGAAGTGCCGGTCTCGGCGACCGTCGCACCGTTTATTTCCACGCTTCTCAGGATATTTGGCGTGGGCGTGTTGAAAATCCTGTTTAGATTACTGTACATGGAGTCTCGATATACCGGCAAGCCCATCGTCTACTTGGCCCATCCGGCCGAGTTTGTCGGCGGGAGCGGCAGCGGCGGGGGATGGAAGTATTGGCGAGACTTCATCAAGCCTGAGTACTTCACGCCTTCGTTCATCCGTGCGCATGGACTACGCCTGCGGAACCTGTTGTATCGGGCCAGCGGGCAAATGATGATCGAGTATACGCGAGACTTGTTCGCCTATATGGCCTCCTTTCCCGATGTTGTCTTTATGACCGTGGAAGACTATGCCACCCGGTGTTTAGAACATGGAAAATAAACATGCATAACAGCGATCGATCTCCGATTCAAATAGATGCAAAAGCCTTGTTCCTAGTGTGGGGCGCGCCCCATGGCTCTCGCAGGAGTCAGATTATAGCGCAGCACCTAGGGATGGATCTGAAACATATTTACATCACGGCCAAACAAGGAAAATACCACGCGCTCTATAAATATCCCTATCAATTCTTTGCGACCTTGCTCTTTCTGATCCGCACACGCTATCAATTGATCTTTATCCAGGATCCGCCGATTTTCGCGGCGTTGCCCGTGTATATCTATAGCCTATTCTCTTCGGCCAAATTTGTCATCGATGCCCATACGCCGCCTTTGTTGCATCCCATGTGGGAATGGACGTTGCCGTTGCACCGTTTCCTCTCGCGCCGGGCGATCACGACCCTGGTGACCAATGACTATCTGCGCGATTTGGTCATGTCCTGGGGCGCGGATAGCTTCGTCCTGGAGGATCCGCCGATAACACCGCACGTGACCGAGCCGATGTCATTGCCGGCCGATCATCTGAGCGTCGTCATGGTCAGCTCGGCCAGCCCGGACGAGCCGGTGAGGGAGGTGCTGAACGCAGCGCGTGAGTTGCCGGAGATACATTTTTACATCACCGGCGACTATTCAGGATCGCGTCAGCCTATTGTGGACAATGCGCCCAAAAACGTTCACTTTACAGGCTACCTGAGAGAGGAGTTCTTCTCTCTTTTGGAGGCCGCTGATGTGGTGATGGACTTATGTGTTGAGGATTATCAATTCTTGAGCGGCGCTAATGAAGCGCTTTGGCTGGGAAAACCCCTTATCACGTCCCAGGGGCCGGTTCTCGAAAACTATTTCAGCCAAGGAACGATTCATATTGATAATACAGCCCCGAGCCTTCGGCATGCCCTCTTAGAGA
>JAAAOZ010000053.1 GCA_009908585.1 Chloroflexota bacterium | reverse complement strand
CTGCTTCTTGTGTCGATATTCCGAAGCGCCAGCCCGGGTGACCGTCTCTTTGTAAGGCACCTTGGGAATGCGGGTCTCCAGATTCACATTGAAGCGCCCCTGCGCGCGCCGTATCGCTGTGTCGACGTGCGCATTACCCATCCCCTCAAGAATAGTCTCGCTGGTGCTGCCCTCCTGATGCCAGTGGAGCGTGGGGTCTTCCTCGCAGATGCGCGTCAGCGTGCTGCCCATCTTCGCTGTGTCCGCCTTCGTCTTGGGATAGACCGCGACGCTGTAAAGCGGGCTGGGGAACGAGGGGCCGCGCATCTCCAACGGATGGTCAGGGCTGCATAGCGTATCGTTCGTCTGGGCCTCGCTCAGCTTCGTGACCGCGCCGATGTCGCCCGCGTGCAGGCGCTCGACCTCGATCTGATCCTTGCCACGCATCACATAGAGCTGGCTCAGGCGCTCCTCCTCGTCCGCGCGCATATTGAAGAGCGTATCGCCGGAGTTGACCACGCCGCCGTAGACGCGGAAGTAGGTCAGTTTGCCGACGTAGGGATCGGCCGTCGTCTTGAAGATCAACGTCGTCGTGGGGGACGTGTCGCTGACGTCGAACGTTTTCTCTTCCCCATCCGGCGTCTGGGCCACAAACGGCTTGTCCGTCGGTGAGGGCGCCACGTGCGCCAGCAGATCCATCACCGAATCTAGGCTGACGTTCGCGTTTTCGCCCGCGCCCACGAAGACGGGCACGAAGGTGCCGTTCAGCACGATCTTACGCAGGCCGTTGGAAATTTCCTCCGCCGTCAACGGTTTGCCTTCCAAGTACTTCATAATTAGCTCGTCGTCCGCCTCGGCTGCGGCCTCGACGGTGTACATCTCCTCGACCTGGTCGGCCAACTCGGCGGGCACATCCGTTCCCTTGCGGTCGGCGCCGATGTAGGCTTTGCGCTCCAGCAGATTCACCACGCCCTTGAACTCCTCCTCCGCGCCGATGGGCAACGTCAGCGGCAGGAATCGCTGCTCATCGAAGATTTCCTGCAATGAGGCCATCGCGCGCTCGAAGTTCGCGTTCTCGCGATCCATCTTGTTGATGAAGACAGCGTGGGGCAGCGATTCCTCGTCGGCGTAGGCCCACGTCAACTCCGTCCCCACCTCGACGCCAGAGGCGGCATCGATGACGGTGAGCGCCAGATCGGCGACGCGCAGCGCGCTATTCACCTCTCCGACGAAGTCCGTGTACCCCGGCGTGTCCATCATATTCAGCTTGTGCTTGCCCCACTCGATGGGCGCCAACGCCGTGCTCAGGGAGATATTCCGGCGGATCTCCTCTGCGTCGAAGTCGGTGATGGTGGTCCCTTCCTCAACCTTCCCACGACGTTTAATCGCCCCACTCGTGAAGAGAAATCCCTCGACTAAGGAGGTCTTCCCAGAGCTGGCATGCCCGATAAGAGCAATGTTGCGGATATTTTCTGTGGTGTATTCCTTCATTATGTTAGCATCCTCCTGAAAAATGCGGTTGACTCAACAAACAAAAACGGCCTGGAGGCCGTTTGGATGACGTCACAGTGGGCTGTGATGGCAATCAGAGTGTTATTCTAAACGATTATGACGCAAAGTCAATCACGCGCTTTCTGGGGTGGTGTGACGCTTGCTCGTAGGAAAGGACTGCGCAGGCTGCGCCTGCGGATGAATCGTAGGCTACAAACTCAAGTCGGCTTGCCACAGATCGGTGGATCTTTTGGTTTCCGAAAGCCGACTTCAGCTTTCAGACGGGTAGTTCACTGCCCGGCTTTTGATACCATTCGAATCATTGCGTTTTACGACACCACGCCGCGCGTCAGATTCATAAACATGCTCTCTAGCGTGTCTTCCTCTTCCGTATAGGCGCGCACCTCGAACCCCTCCCGCACCAGATCGGCGAGGAGTTGAACGATCTTCGGCTCCTGGCCCTCCAACGTGACCAGCAGTTGTTCCTCCGGCGGGATCGAGGCGTTTTTGGTGACGCGCTCGACGCTGAGCACGTCGGGATGCTCCAGCAGCCAGACCTGCGCGTCATCCAGGCCGTCCAGGAAGCGCACGCGCACGCAGCGATGGGGACGCAGCTTGGCCCGCACCGCCGCGACCGGCCCGGAGACGACCAGCTTGCCCTCCTCGACGATGCCGATGTGGGTGGCGATCTCGTCCAACTCGCGCAGAACGTGCGACGAGAGGAAGATCGTCTTGCCCATCTCCTGGAGCACGCGAAAGATTTCGCGCAGTTCGACGCGCGCGCGAGGGTCTAGGCCCGCCGCCGGTTCGTCGGCCACAATCAACTGCGGATCGTGGACGAGCGCCCGCGCTAATCCCAACCGTTGGCGCATGCCGCGCGAAAGCGAGCGTACCTCATCCTCGCGTCGATGCTCCAATCCCACCAGATCGAGCAGATCATTGATCAGGGTGGGGCGCGTTGCCGGTTCGATGCCGAAGCAGCCCGCGAAGAAATCTAGATATTCGCGCACCAGCATACCGCCGTACATCCCGAACTCGTCGGGGATGTAGCCCAGCATCCGGCAGACCTCGCGCGGCTGTTGGGTCACGTCGTAGCCGCCGACGCGGACCTCCCCCTCATCAAAGCGCAGGAGCGTGGCGATGATGCGAATGATCGTCGTCTTGCCCGCGCCGTTCGGCCCCACGAAGGCGTAGATGCTCCCCTCATCTACCGTGAACGAGAGGTCATCCAGCGCCGGGCGCTTGGCCTTCCGGTAGGTCTTGTTGACGTTTTTGACTTCTAAAATAGCATTCATATTTTTACCTCTTGATCAGCTATCCACGTTTGTAGGTCTGCTAATACTTGGGGCGCGTGCTCGAAGGCGATATTCTTCGGCAGTGCATCGAGGGGGAACCAGCGCCAAGCATCTGCCTCCGCGCTGACGCTCGGCGTGTCCTCGGTCTCCGCGACGAAGTAGATGTTCAGCGTGGACGAGTGTTCATCCTGAAAGCGATAGGTGTCCAGATAGAAGCCCAGAAAATCTAACAGGCGGATCTCCACGTTGGTCTCCTCGCGCACCTCGCGGATCGCAGCGGCTTCCGGCGTCTCATCGACGTTCAAGAATCCGCCTGGAATGTCCCACGCGCCTTGGAAGGGCGCTTGCGTGCGTCGCACCAGCAGGATGGCGCCTTCCCGCACGACCAGCGCGCCGGCGCACGGCTTCGCGTTCGCAAAATGGATGCGACCGCAGAGCGTGCACGCGGGAATCTGCTCGCCTCCATCTTCTTCTTCTTCTTCTTCTTCAAAAGCGCGCAGCGTCAGCGGCGCGCCACAGCGCGGGCAGAAGTGATGATCTATCACGTCGGCGGTCTCCGTGGCCGCAGCTAGCGCCTCGAAGGCGAAGGGCGCCGCCAAGAAGGGCCAGCGTCCCGCCGCCCACGCCGCCTTGGCGAAG
>JAAAOZ010000261.1 GCA_009908585.1 Chloroflexota bacterium | reverse complement strand
GATTCTCACCACTAACCATCAAGCCGCCAATCTGTTGGGCTATCATCAAGAGACGTTGATCGGAAAGACCTTCCAGGACTTCATCACGCCAGAAGAACGGGGCAAACATCAAGCACAGGTCGAAGCTCTGCTCGCAAGCGATGCAGCGCCCATCTATGAGACCAGGCTCCAAACCGCAACGGGAGAGGCGACACCCGTGGAGATCAGCGCCGTGTTAGTCCACGAACCGGAGGCTAAGAAGGGCGCGCGGTATATACAGAGCATCGTGCGCGATATCACCCATCGCAAAGAGGCGGAACTCGCGCTGCATCATTACGCCGAGCGGTTGCAGATGCTCCACAAAATCGATCAGGCCATCATCAGCGCTCAGTCGCCGGAGAAGATCGCGCGCGCGGCGCTCAAGCGAATCCGCCAACTGATGCCCTGTAGTTGGGCCAGCGTCGTCGAGTTCGACCCAAACACGGACACGATCAAGGTGCTGGCCACCCGCGTGGATCATCAGACGAAGCTAAAGACCGGCTTCCTCACGCCGCTAGAGAGCTTCACGCAGGCCGATCTCACCGAGCCATCCCCCACCATCTTTCACGACCTGACCACCCGCCCCGAACTCTCCCCGATCCAACGGATGCTCTACCTGGAGGGCGTCCGCACCCTGCTTAACGCCCCCTTGAGCGTCCAAGGGCAATTCACCGGCGCGCTCCTTCTCGGCGCCGATCAGGCCGAGGCCTTCACCGAAGATCACATCGAGATCGCCACGGAGGTCGCCACCTCGCTGGCGCTCACGATCCAGCAAGCGCGCCTCCACGAGCAGACGCAACAGGACGCGACGACCAAAGCTTCGCTGCTCCAGGAGGTCAATCATCGGGTCAAGAACAACCTCACCGCCATCATCGGGCTGCTCCTGGCCGAGCAGCGCTACACCCCTTCCGATGGCCTGGTCTACGTGGAGGCGATGACCGAACGGCTCACCCATCGCATTCAGGGGATGGTCGCCGTCCACGAGATGCTCTCCGCCTCCGAGTGGCGCCCGCTGCCCCTGAGCGATCTGGCAACCGAGGTCATCCACACGACGTTGCACGCCCTCGCCTCCCACAATATAGCCGTCGAGATTGCCCCCCAGCCCGTGAAGGTGGATCACAAGCAGGCCAGCAGTTTGGCCCTGATCCTCCACGAACTGGTCAGCAACACGGTCAAATACGCGATTCGCCCCACTGAAGTCGAGGACGCGATCCCGCCCTATCGCGCGCGCATCACCGTCGAGATCGCATCCAACGACGAAAATATCACTCTCATCTATCGGGATAACGGGCCGGGCTATCCGGCGGATGTCCTCCAAATGACTCGTCACGACGTCGGCCTCTATCTTATTCAACGCTTGGTCAAGAAGAACTTACGCGGAACGCTGTCACTTTCAAACGGCGATAGCAAGACGGGCGCCATCACCGAGATCCATTTTCCCTCTCACACAAGGAGCCAACTATGAGCCTCAAGGTACTCATTGCAGATGACGAAGCGTTGGTCAGCGATATGCTCCAGATCACGCTGGAGAAGCTGAAGCACACCGTGGTCGGTGACGCCGCCAACGGCGAGGAGGCCATCGCGCTCACAACCGAGCGGCATCCGGATGTTATCCTGATGGACATCGATATGCCGGGTATGGATGGCCTGGCGGCGGCGAAGCGCATTCAGGAAGAATGCCCCACCCCGGTGATTGTGATCACCGCTCACGACACCCCAGAGCTGGTCCAGAAAGCGAGCGACGCGGGCGTCGTCGCTTATCTCGTCAAACCGCCAAATCCCCGCGAGCTGGAACGGACACTCACGCTCGCCGTGGATCGCTTCGCCGATATGCAAGAGCTGCGTCGTCTCAACGCCGAACTGACCGCTTACGATCACACAGTAGCCCACGACCTAAAGAAGCCGCTGGCCATTATGCTACCCTCCGCCGAATTGCTGGCCGAGGCCTATGATCAACTTCCCCCCAAGGAAATTCAGAGGCGCGCAAAGTCCATCGCTCAGGCTGTGCGTAAAATGACGAGCATCATCAACAGCCTTTTGCTGCTCACCGAAACCTCTCAGAGAAATGTACCCATCGAGCCGCTGAATATGCCTCAGATCATCCAGGAAGCGCGCACTTATTTAGAAACGATGATCACGCGCCGTAAAGCCTACATCCACACCCCCGACTCGTGGCCGATGGTGATGGGCTACGCGCCCTGGGTCGAGGCCATCTGGACCAACTATCTCAGCAATGCCTTGAAGTACGGCTGCACGAACGGCGATGGGCCGGTCCACATCGACATCGGCGCTGAAGTCGATCCCGATGCCCCCCCAATGGTGCGGCACTGGGTGCGAGATTATGGCGAGGGCCTCACACCGGAGGAGCAAGCGCAACTCTTCATGCCATTCGAGCGGCTCAAACAGACCCACGTCGCCGGACACGGGCTAGGCCTTTCCATCGTCCTGCGCATCGTCAAGAAGTTAGGCGGTGAGGTCGGCGTCGAAAGCACACCGGGCGAAGGCAGTACGTTCTGGTTCACGCTCCCATCTGCTGATGCCGAGGAACTCAAAGAATCTACGTAGGCGAGCGGAGGTAGATTCTCCGATCAAACGCTGTATAATGAAAGAAGCGAATGGTTGACGGAGCATCAGATATAGCAGCAGAAAGGGAAGGAAGTTGAAGATGGCAACTCGTGAACCCAAACTCAAGAAGAAGGCACACTGGAAGAAGCAGTACAAGCAGCCGTTGCATAAATGGCACATTCATCAGGGGAACACCAACGATTGCGGCCCGTTCAGCGCGACCATCGCGGCGAACGCGCTCCGCGATGCGCCCGTCTTAGATGCGCCGACGCTGGCCCGCGCGATGGAACGGGCGCCAGAGGACAAGATGCAGATTCTCCCTTCCCGCGTCAAGGGCTGGGCGACCTTTCCGTGGGGCGTCGTCTACGCTCTGCGCGAGATGGGGTTCAAGGCGCGCTGGCGCATGGGCGCCTCGCTCCATCGGCTCCAGCGGAACCTAGATCGCGGGCGCGTCTCCATCATCATCGTGGGGGATCCGCTGAACTTCGAGGATGGGGAGTGGCGGGGCTGGGCGCACTACAAAATCCTCTACGCCTGGGACCCCGACGAGGGTTGGGCCTTCGTCGATCCGGCGGCCAGAGAGAGGGATGTCTTCTCCTATCAAGATCCAGAGGAATTTGAGGAGCAATGGACGTGGATGGGCCGCCATTTGATCGAGGTCTGGGATGATGACGACGATGAGGATGATGAATACGACGAAATTTAGACGCTCAAGATGAAAGGGAGGGCATCCCGATGGGTCTACTCAAGAAGATCGGCCAAACGCTCTTCGGCGGCGGCGCTGCGAGCGGGCAGGATCGCGACGGCATCTATTTCTACGTCAAGTGCGGTAAATGC
>JAAAOZ010000417.1 GCA_009908585.1 Chloroflexota bacterium | reverse complement strand
AATCCAAACTTGACCGGCCAAGTTACCGGCGCGACGGAGTGGCACATCAACGCCGACGAACCTTCGGTCATCGACTATAACGTCGAGTACAAGCCGCAGGACTTCTACGCGCCGGATGCTTATCGCTCCTCCGATCACGATCCGGTCGTCGTCGGCCTGAATCTCGTCAACCAGACGGCGCTGACGGTCACCAAGGACGTCGTCCCCGCTATGGATGTGGAAGTGGGCGACATCGTGACCTACACCGTCACACTATCCAACGCCGGCAGCGCGATGGCCACAGGCGTAGTGATGACGGACGTGCTACCTATGCATGTCGAACCCGGTGGTTGGGTCTCCGAAGGCTCCGCCTCGATCCCGATGACCCGGACCCTAACGTGGGGGCCGTGGGACGTGACCGCTGATACCGAGGTTACTTACGTCTTCACCGCCACTGTGGTCGCCGAATCGGATCAACCGGTGGTCAACACCGTCGAATTCATCTCCGAGAATGCCGGGGTGGGCGAGGCGGAGGCCGCGTTCGAGATGACCTTGCTCTCGCCAACCCTCTCCATCGCCAAGACGGTTGATCCCGCGGCGGATGTGATCGTGGGCGATACCGTGACCTACACCATCGCGCTGGAGAACATCGGCACGGGGACGGCGGAGGGCATTGCGCTCACCGACACCCTGCCCAGCGAGATCGACTTCGGCGGCTGGGCGATGGGGCATAATCTCGACGCCGTGGAGCAGGGCGGCGTCATCACCTGGACGGGCGATCTGCCCAGCGGCGTGCAACCGGGCGTCATCGCCTTCACCGCCACCGTGAGCGCCGAATCGGCGCAGCCGGTGACCAACACCGTGGAGTTCACCTCCGACAATGCCGGGGTGGGCGAGGCGGAGGCCGCGTTCGAGATGACCTTGCTCTCGCCAACCCTCTCCATCGCCAAGACGGTTGATCCCGCGGCGGATGTGGTCGTGGGCGATACCGTGACCTACACCATCACCCTTTCTAATATCGGCGGCGCGATGGCTGCGGGCGTGGTGATGACGGATGTCCTGCCCCGCGAGGTCGAACCCGGCGGTTGGGTATCCGAAGGCTCCGCCTCGATCCCGATGACTCGGACCCTGGTCTGGGGGCCGTGGGACGTGGCCGCTGGCGCCAACATCACCTATGTCTTCACCGCCACCGTCATTGCAGAATCGGATCAGCCGGTGGTCAACCGGGTGGACGCGACGGCCGACAATGCCGAGGCTGTGTTCGCGACGGCGGAATTCTCATTCGCCGGCAAGAACTACATCTTCTTACCGCTGGTGACGAAACACTAAGCCGTTGGGCTAGTCGTATCACTCACATGCCCCTGGGGGACTCTCTCCGGGGGCATTTTTTGCATGGCGCTACCACAATCGCTTTGATGACTTTCTTCGCAAAGTGATATACAATAAGGCCGTTTCAAGAAAATAAGTCTCCCAAAAACGGGGAGTTTTCAAAGGGAAAAGCATCAGGTTTGGGAGGTTTTAATTTCTGGAACTACCTTAGTGCGTAACTCGTTGAATTCCTGTATAATGAATAAGAAGGAATCTTTGTGGTGATCCTGTTAGGTAAGGTGTAAAGATGGCGAATGTAAGAACAGACATACCTCAAAGTCAGATAGCCAAATTTTGTAAACGTTGGCAAATCGAGGAGTTCGCGCTATTCGGATCGGTGCTTCGGGACGATTTTAGGCCCGAAAGTGATCTGGATGTGCTGGTCACGTTTGCCTCTGAGGTAAATTGGAGTTTGTTGGATCATCTGCGAATGGAACGAGAATTATCCACTTTACTAAATCGCAAAATCGATCTCTTTACAAAACGGGCCGTGGAGCGGAACCATAACTGGTTGCGCCGCCAAGAGATCCTGGGAACAGCGAAGGTGATCTATGCCGCGCGATAGAGCCGTGTTGTTAGATATTGCCCGAGCGGCTGAATTGATCTTGGAATTTAGGGCTGGCATGGATAAGACTGCATTCCTGAGCGATCCCAAAACCCAATCAGCGATATTGCACCAGTTGATGGTGATGGGGGAGGCTGTCAAGCGGCTTTCGAGCGATTTCCGCGCTGACCATCCTCAAATACCGTGGTCGTTGATCGCAGGAATGCGCGATATATTGATTCATGGGTATGATATTGTTGATTTGGAGGAGGTTTGGCAGACGGTCATTATGGATGTGCCGGAGTTGCTAAGAGAGGTTCGAGGGCTATTATAAAAGCAACGCTGCTGGCTGCTGAGCCAAGAATGGTGAATTTTGATATGCTTCAGCCTGATGACCCGAAGGGTTTCTCAATTCCTTCGGGTTTTCAGGTGATGATCGCTCGCCGCACGTCCTCAATCGTGCGCACGCCGCGATCCCGCAGCGACGCGATGAGTTCTTGGTAGCGCGTCGCCTCCGCCGGCGTGACCAGATCGCTCTCCCCGCGCTGCTCAAACGCGCCCGGCCCGTCGCTTTCCCAGAGCAGGCGGTCGGCGGCGCCGTCGCTTTCGTAGACGCGATGCACCCAGTGCGCGCGCTGCCAGCCTCGCGAGCGGCGAATCCGCAGGTAGAGTTTGAGGTTCACCCCCGCAAGCTGCTCCGGCGCGACGCCATTCTCGCCGCAGAGTTGCTCGCGCGTCTGACCTAACGTGTCGGCGTGCAGGTTCGTGGCGATGAGGTGGCCGCGCTCGGTCAGCCGGAAGAAGGTGCGGGCGTCGCTGCCCCAGAGGTAGGCGCGGTAGTAGGTCGCCGGGCTGATCTCGTGCGCGATGAAGCAGACCTCGCCCGGCTCCGATGCCCGCGCACCCGTGATCATCACGTCGGGCGTGTCCACCGAGCGGATGTCCGTCGCATCCGGCAAGAAGTTGAGCAGCGCGCACATCACCGTCGTCTTGCCCGCGCCGCCCGGTTGCGCCCCGACTAGCAAGGAGGCGCCGGCGCGCATCGCCGCCGCCAGATAGCCGGCCATCTCCAGATTCACCGAGTCATCCTCCAGCAGATCCACCAGGGAGAGCATCCGCCCGCCGCGCTGGTTGCACGCATTAATGGCGCGTACGTGACGTTGAATCATCGCGTTATCCATGAAGCTCTCCTCCTTGCCCATATTGACGCCCTTGATAAAATCCACCCCGTGCTTGGTTCAGGGGGCAGTGTGATGCAAGTATAACCCAACGTCGATAAGCTACAACCCGCCGCATATTTGTGCTTTGTTCTTGGATGCCGTCTGCTTTGTAGTATAATCTAGCTTGGCATCCTTAATTTGGCTCAAGACCTCAACGGATGTTATCGGTGATGTAGGGCACATAGAGAGAAGGACTGCGGTATGGGTCGGAAGTTGATTCCCTTTGGTTGGTATGGCGGAAAATATAGTCACTTGACATGGCTCTTGCCCCTTTTGCCTGACACTCGGCATTACTGTGAGCCATTCGGAGGCTCCGCCGTGGTGCTC
>JAAAOZ010000003.1 GCA_009908585.1 Chloroflexota bacterium | reverse complement strand
GAACAGGAGATCCGTGAACTCCTGAGACAGCACATTCATGCCGAACGATCAGGGCGATCAAAGAGGGCACAAGACCAGGCCTGGTTGTTCGCAGATCACGACGGTCGCCCTATTCCGACCGAGGAGCACCGAAATATCGTTGACCAGGTGGCTTTGGAAGTCATTGGTCGGCCTCTGCGCTGGCATGCGCTTCGCCATCGATACGTTTGCATGCATTTTTGTCTGTTCCTGCTGGGGCTGGATCTCGATAATCTGTCTGCCCCTCAGTCGAATCTTCTACAGCCAGCGCTCCGAACCCCGAGAGAGGCTGCGGCAATCAGAGCACAGGTAGGGCATGCCCGCCTGCGCACTACTCTCGAGTCTTACTTTCACTTGCCCTGGATGCTTCAACTGTCCGAGTATGCTGTCTCGCAAGTCAGAGCGGGTGAACTGGCCAGTGTGCTGGGAATCAACCAGTCTGCTGCCTACGGCCGGATCGCTAACTGCGGCAAGCGACTTGCCGATATCGCAGCCGAGGAAATCGCCAGAGTCCTCGGCACCAGCACGCCGCCGACAAACCGGTTGGAATCGAGCCCGCATGTCTACATATCGTCGCCTCAACGAGTTCCGAGGCTTTGCCTGGCACTTCATGCCCTGGGGCAGGGCGCAGAGGAGAGGAGGATCCTCTACAACCCAGGGTTGACTCGAGGAGAGATCGACCAATTGCGCGCAGCCGACCTGGATCTGGCAATGCAGACCGGCATAGGCATAGTTCGGGATAACCCGCACGCAGCCGTGCGATACAGCAGGCCGCCAAAGTGGCCCGCATCAACGCGTCAACTACAGGATTTGTGGGTGCGACTCGAGTTGCGCCATGATCCGCAACTCAGGGAGATACTGCCGATCTGGCACATGAACGCCCACCGAGGACTGCGCCACGGCCTCGCCTGCCGTCGGGATCCTCGGTCCAGAATATTCTGGCCCATTGATCGAATTCAGCTCCTGGAGAATGAAATGAATGCCTACGCACTGGAGATCCGCATTCTCGAATCGTCGAGCACGATGACGGCAGTGCAGGTGCAGGACTCTGCTGAGCGCAACGTGACCAGTGAGACTGTTTGGGCTCTGGCGATCTGCCACTTGGTCCGGCAGACAGTTCAGAGACGTTTGGAGCATCCTCCAAAAGCGTGACCTCTTCGCCGCCCCTTGTCATAGTTGATCAAACCAACACTTCCCCTGATCGTCATCGAACACGCACCAGCCGGATCCGCCTGCTATCAGCGCTTGAGCGACGGAGGAATCGAGGCTTGACATGTCGCTGGCCCTTTGTTAAAAAATTGATACTGGCCGCGACTGCAGCCAATTAAAGCCTTAGGTCTTGCGGGATCTCAGGCTATCGTAGATGGAACGGGACCAGATCAAACTCCCGTCCAAAAAGCAACCGCATCCGGGTAGAGGAGTCTCACTCACGGCGCTCGCATGCGGATTGAAACGTAAGTTCATGCAGCGGAGACGCCATCTCGACGCTGCATGGACCGGGATTGCTGAAACGAATCCACGTACGTTCGCGAAGCGACTGTGCGAGTTCTCCTGCATCCCATTGCCCTGTGCTCTGGGCAAAAACCTTCACGCCGTGACTCATTCTTGCGAGTTGAGACTCCTCAATCCATTGCTTTCTGGACATATGAGGAGTTTGCATGAATGTTCCAAATCTTGACTTCAGCACATGGGCCGAACTGCCCTATCCCCAACCTAAGCCTTACGAGGACGCAGAGCTGTCGACCCAGCTGTTGGCGCTCGTCCAAAAGCTTCGTGACGCCAACGCCCCACTATCGGGTCGCTATCAGCGGTGTCCTGAATATGGCATTTGGGGTTTTGGTTCAGCCGAAATGACTCGGCACTTGGATCCGGTTGACGAAATGCGTGTCATGGTGAGTTTCTTTCGCGACCTAGCCCGGGCAGTGTCTGATCCTCAGGAGTGGCTGGATGCGAGGCCCTATAGCGCCGATCGCGTGGCTACCTGCCGAGGGTACATCGACGTAGGACTACAACTAGCCCTTAAGTTTGATGGCAGAATGGGAGTCACAGTACGCAGCCCAAAGCATGGCGATTCAGAATTGATTGAACTGCGTGCCAATCAGGACCGGCTTCATTCGGCGCAACGCTCCCTCAAGTTACGTCACGACCCGTCGGAGATGCCGTTCCAGGCACAGATCATTGAGGTGGATATGGATCGAGGCATTGCACTGTCGAGCATGGGGCTGCTGCAAATACAGGATCCGTCGGTTCTGGTGATGTGCTATGACCGCATAGGCCAATGGTGCACAATTACGGTCGACACGGCCGCATCAGTCATTCGGATTAAACTACCAGAGCTGCTAAGAGTTTCCGCCATTGGGTAGAGACTAGTTAGCGGTTGTGATGCTCGAGCACGAACTGGCCGGGGGCCAGTGCGTGCGGAACGCTCGACATGCTCTCTCCAGCGAGGTCGCCCACGTTGTCGCCGTCACTCCGACCGGTTTGAGATGTGCTGAACAACCAATCAGCATCGGCTAGGCGTAACCGCCGTCGGCGACTCGAGCCAGGTATCCTTTGACAGCGGATGCTCTGCCCGCCTGAACCAAATCGTTAGCCGTCTTAGGCCCGAACCCGGCTATTCGCCGATGACAAAACCAACGAAAGCCCTTTCGGGGACTACGCGTCCAGGCTGTCACGCGCTCAAGGATCTGGACTAGCTCATCTAGCCGACGCTGCTCATCTTGTGGATTCTCTCCGGAAAGCCGCATACAAGCGGCAAGTTCACCCTCTGTGACTTCTAAAGCTTTGGTCAGCAATTCCAGGTCTATCGATTCATCCGCCCGTCGGACGGTAATCCCCCCGAAAATTGGTGTTGCTCAGAAGTGGAATATTCTCATAATGGAGCGACAGGAGATCCCACATGCGCAAATCACGCTTTAGCGACCACCAGATCCTCGCCATTCTCAAGCAGGCCGAAGCCGGAACGTCAGTTCCCGACCTGTGCCGCGAGCACGGCATCAGCAGCGCGACTTTCTACAAGTGGCGAGCCAAGTTCGGCGGCATGGATGCCTCGCTGATGGCCCGCCTCAAGGAGCTCGAGGCCGAGAACCGGCGGCTGAAGAAGATGTACGCCGAGGAGCGGATCAAGGCCGAGATTCGCCAGGAGGTCATCGAGGGAAAGCTCTAAGGCCATCTCGACGACGAGAGATGGCCAGGGAGGCGGTCGAGCGCCGCAACATCAGCATTCGCCTGGCCTGCGAGGCGCTGTTCATCAGCCAGAACTGCTATCGCTACGAGCCGAAGCTGTCTGACGAGAACGCCGAGATTGCCGACTGGCTGGTCCGACTCACGCACAACCAGAAGAACTGGGGTTTCGGGCTGTGCTTTCTTTTCCTTCGCAACGTCAAGGGCTTCCGATGGAATCACAAGCGGGTTTACCGG
>JAAAOZ010000264.1 GCA_009908585.1 Chloroflexota bacterium | reverse complement strand
AGCTGGCCTTTCAATTCATCATGAATACCGATAACGGCACATTCCGCCACCGCCGGATGAGCACCCACAACTTCCTCCATCTCGCCGGTAGACAGACGGTGACCTGCCACGTTGATCACATCATCGGTGCGCGCCGCGACGTTGAGCAGATCGGTGGTCTATTAGATCGCCTGACCAGCGGGGAAGAGGGAAGTTGTGAGGAATTCGAACGGCACTACCAGCAACTGCACACCCATCCGCCTTACCACTCCGTCCCTGAGGCCTGGATGGGGGCCTATAACGAGTACAACTGGGCGGTGCAAAATGGCATCGACACCAGCCAATCCATCTACTCACTCTGCACTGGAGGCGGTGGGTCCCTGACCTACTTGAACTACAGCGTCGCCCGGCAGGGCGTTAACGATAGCGTTTCACATTTTATCGCGGCGCTTGAGATGGCCAACGCCTTGTTGGAGCCGTAAGGGCGCTATGATCGTCAAATCGCCCATTACCGAAGCCATCGACCACATCGTAGCGACTGGGATCCATCCGGTCTTAAAAGCGCGAGGCTTCAAAAAGCGAGGGCGCACATTTCACAGACGCGCAAGCGACCTCTACCACGCCGTGCGTGTTCAAGCGAGCCGACATAATGAGTTCGATTCAGGGCGCTTCACCATCAACTTAGGAATCGCCTCTCCGGAGATTGCGGCGGTGCGACTTGGTGGTAGAGAGGTCAAGAATCCTGCCGGCCAGCGAAATATCCTGCTGTACGCGCGAATCGGCTCGCTGCTGCCAAACCAACAAGATAAATGGTGGCCCATCACGCCGGAAACAGACCTCAGCCAACTCGCACGGGAAGTCGGCGACGCTTTAGGCCGTTCCAAGAAAATAAGTCTCCCAAAAGCGGGGAGTTTTCCGAGGAAAAAGCATCAGGTTTGGGAGGTTTTAATTTCTGGAACTACCTTAGCCAGCTATGGACTGGCATTCTTTGAGCATCCGGCCTTCCAGAGTACCCAGGCGCTCTTGGACGCGCTGGAAAGCGGCGCCTTGCCCGTAGGGCTATTCGGGGCGCCCACGATACGCGACGAAACCCACGCCCTGCTGCTACATCGGGCGGGGCGCGTGGACGAGGCGGAAACCGTGCTGGTCAACCTCATCCAGGGGAAGGAAGACAAGCGCGGCCTGGGAAGATACGTGACCCGCATCAGAGAGCTGGGCGCCAGGCTCGGCTTTGATCTCTGAGGGAGCTACATTTTGAAGAGGATCTACACAGAAAGGCCCAACGTATGACAACGGACATCCAGATCGAGGCGCCCTGGTCCAGGCCGGCAGTTCACCCTGAAAATATTCTGACTCCTCGCTCCAAGGGGATCAATGGATCCCGTTCCACTCGCGCAAGCAGGCAACACACTCAGAACACCTAAAAGGCGTGGATGACGCAGAGCTAATCACAACCCAATTAGAGCAAGGTGAGTGCAGTTATAAAACGGCGAATCCTTTCCCGTTTTAGCCGCTTGACAAACCCCTTTGCTGACCTTATAATCCTCGATTGTGAATTTACACACAATGAGGAGCTTAAATGGAAAGACAACGCACCATCGTTCGATTCGTCTTAATTCTTATCTTGGCCGCCATCGCGGCCTATTTAGTTATCCCCACCCAGCACCCCGACTGGCTGACCAACCTCATCGTATGGCAGCCAGAAGATATGCGCGATCTCGAATTCCGCCAGGGCCTAGATCTCCAGGGCGGCTCCAAGCTGCTCCTGGTCGCCGATCTGCCCGAAGGCCAGGACATCGAGGTCGGCGCCATCGACATGGCCCGCCAGACGGTCGAGCGGCGCGTCAACGCCCTCGGCCTCACCGAGCCGGTCGTCCAGGTGCAGGGCGATGAGCACATCATCGTGGAAATCCCCGGCATCGAAGATCCAGAGCGCGCGGTCGAGACCATCCAGGAGACCGCCCTGCTGGAGTTCGTCAATCCGCCGGCGGAGGCGCCCCAAGAGATCCTCTCCCCCGGCACCACCATCCGCACCGACTTCGGCGGCGTGGAACCGATTCCCGCCCGCCCCGACGCGCCCATCACCGAGACTTTGATCTTCGAGACGATCCTGACCGGCGCGGATCTGCAAAAAGCCTACCCCATGCGCGATTCCCGGACGAGCCAACCCGTCGTCGCGTTCGAGCTACAATCGGATGCCGCCGACACCTTCGCGGAGTTCACCGGCGCCCACGTGGGTCAGCCACTCTGCATCGTGCTGGATAAACAGCTTCTCTCCTGCCCGCGCATCGATTCTCGTATCCCCAGCGGCGAGGGCATCATCCAAGGCGGATTCACGGCGGAAGCTGCCCGCCAACTGGCAATCCAGTTGCAAGCCGGCGCCCTCCCCATCCCGCTGGAGATCGAAAGCTATCAGGCCATCGGGCCGCAATTGGGCGAAATCTCGGTACAGCAGAGCATCCGCGCCGGCGTCGTGGGTCTGAGCATCGTGCTGCTCTTTATGCTCGTCTACTATCGCCTCAACGGCCTCGCCGCCGACCTGGCGCTGGGCCTCTATGTGCTGCTCAATATGTTAGCCTACAAATTGATCCCCGTGACGCTCACGCTGCCGGGCATCGCCGGCTTCCTGCTCTCCGTGGGAATGGCCGTGGACGCCAACATCTTAGTCTTCGAGCGGATGAAGGAAGAGCTACGACACGGGCGCTCGCTCCGCCGCGCAGCCGAGGCGGGCTTCTCGCGCGCCTGGACCTCCGTCCGCGATTCCAACCTGGCCACCCTGCTCACCTGCTTCATCCTCTACTCCTTCGGCAACGCCTTCGCCGCCAGCCTGGTGAAAGGCTTCGCCGCCACCCTGGCCTTGGGGACGATCATCAACCTCTTCACCGCGATCTTCGTCACCCGCACCTTCGTGCGCGCCGGCTTGATGTGGTTCAGTGACAACATCAAAAAGCATCCCTGGATGTTGGGGCTTTAAGCAAGATTAGAGGGAGATAAGCAATGATTAACTTTGTACAACAACGACGACTCTTTTTCACGATTGCCGGAGCGCTGATTGGGCTGAGCCTGTTAGCTCTGATCGTTTCGGCCATTATGTTCAATGGGCAGGCGCTCCGCATCAGCATCGATTTCTCTGGCGGGACGCTCTTCGTGTTGCAATTTCAGGAGGAAGCATCAGAATCGGCCATCCGCGAGGTCTTCACCGATCACGGCTTTGGCAACCCCATCATCCAGAAGCTGGGCGGCCCGGACGAGCACGTGTGGCAGGTGCGCAGCAGCTTCGCTTCGGCGGATGAGGTCCAGACGCTCTTAAACGATTTAGACGAAGAGGTCGGGGCCATCGACCGCGGACGCTCCAACTGGCACACCGTCGAACCGACGGTGGGCGCTGATGTGGCCGCGCGGGCCGTCCAAGCCGTGCTGCTCTCCGCGCTGGCCGTCCTGGCCTTCATCTGGTTCTCGTTC
>JAAAOZ010000025.1 GCA_009908585.1 Chloroflexota bacterium | reverse complement strand
TCAAAAACCTCGGTGATGTGCCCTATTCCTATCGTGGGGGCCGACGGCATCTTCCTGAAGATATTACATCAACAGGGCATTGGGTGATTGAGGGGCGGGGCAAGGGGCGATATGCTTTTCGGCGCCTCTCGAGAAGTCCGTACATCACAATCCCGCCCGATTTGCAAACGATCAACATTTTGGATGCAACCCCTGACATTATCCTCAAATATGGAGGCAGTGACGAACAGGGATTGCTTACCAGAGTTCGCTATAATCGCCTGGTTGATGTCTTTCTGGGGATCACAGCTTATCATTTGCAGGGTCATGTCAGGGCTTATATTGAGGATTCTGGTCAGATCGAAATCGATGATCTGTATCTTGGAGTAGACACGAATGGAGATCAGTACGTTATCCCCATTGAGGCCAAAACTGCTGACGAGCCGCTGGGCCTTATTCAGATAGCCAACTTGAACGCTTTCGCCCAAGACAATTTCCCCGACCTGATTCTTCAGTCGATTGCCATAAAATTCTGGTCAGATGGTTCGATATTTTTCGTCGCGTTCAATCAGACCGCGGACTGCGACGACATCGAAGTCGTCAAATTCAAGCGTTATCGGCTGATCCGGGATCAGCGATTGGCGAGAAAGCTGGGGTTGGAGGCTGAGGAACCACGCGATGGTTGATACATTTGCTCGCATTCAAGCCGGCCGAGAGCGTCAACAGCTAGAAAGCGATGTGATTCACGATTGGTATCGATTTGTCTTGGCCTATCCAGATCATCTAGTCACGGAGATGCTGGAGCAGTTTGAAGCGCAGCCAGGGGATGTGGTGCTCGATCCCTTTTGTGGTACCGGCACCACGTTAGTCGAGTGTAAGAAGCGTGGCATTGACGCCATCGGCATCGAGGCGAACCCGGTGTGTCGATTGGCTTCGCAGGTGAAGTCGAATTGGGATATCGAGCCGCAACGATTGCGCGAGGTGAGTCAGACCATTGTGGAGCGGATCACGCCGCAGAGTAACGCGCTTGCTTTTAGTTCGCAGCCCTTGTTCGAGGATATTTATGAGGTCGATGGCCTGAAAGAGAAGCTTTTAGATGATTCCCCTGAAGCCAGATACTTTATTTCTTCTGGCATGCTCAAACGGGGGTGGATGAGCGAGGCTCCGTTCTATAAAAGTGTTCTGTTATTGGACGAGATTAAGGCGCTGGCCGCGAAAGGCATAGATGGCGCTTTGATTTCAGCTTTAATGATTGCTTTAGCCTCGATTCTGGTGGAGACGGCCGCCAATGTCAGTTTTGGGCCGGAAATCTATGTCTCCGGCAAGAAGGAAGATGCCAACGTTTTACAAGCCTTCTGCGAAAAAGTTAATAAGATGGCTGCTGATCTGGAGGTGGTGAGGGAGTTGGCTGCTGCGGATGAGATCGCAGACAGTAACATCCAAGTGATCGAAGGGGATGCAAGAGTATGTGACCATGTACTTCGAGAAAACGGTATATCTGAAGCCGTTGATTTTGTCATCACGTCACCGCCGTATCCTACGGAGAAAGATTATACCCGGCAGACGCGCCTCGAGTTGGTTTTCTTGGGCTATGTCCATGGCAGAAAGAGCCTTCAGCGCGTCAAAAAGACGATGGTTCGCTCGCACAGCAAGGGCATTTATAAGGCAGATAATGACGGTCGATATGTCGCTGATGTGCCGGAAGTGCAAGCTATCGCCGATGAACTCCGTGAGAAAGTGGCGGATAAGACCTATGGCTTTGCTAAAGTTTATCCTCGCATTATTGAGGAGTATTTCGGCGGCATGCATCGACATTTGGAGAGCTTGTTACCTGTCTTGAGGAGCGGGGGGAAATGCGCTTACGTCGTGGGGGATCAGCGGACGTATCTGCGCACCTACACACCAACCGGTGAGATTTTAGCGCTGCTTGCCGAGCGGCTAGGCTATAGAGTGTTGGATACGTTAGTATGGCGTGTTCGCAAGGGGACGACAGGCTCAGGGAAAGCGATCAAAGAGGAGATCGTGATTTTACAGAAGCCGTGAAAGATATTTGGCTCATGATAATTATGGAGACGTTATGCGTACTTTGATTCAACTCCCACTGGATTTACAGACTCGCGATAGCGCCGGTGAAGCTCGTGAGGATAGCTTGCCCATCGACGATAGCTTCCCGGAGCAAGCGGCCAATGCGCTATCTCGTTTGGAATCCTACAACAAACATATCTATCGACCCAATACCTACCTTCATAAGTGGTGGGCGCGCCGCTCTGGCACAATTTTTCGCTATATTCTTAAGCAATTGGTCGATGATCCCCTTCAACGAGACTTCTACATGCCTGGCGGGTTGGAAAGGCGGATTGTTCTCGATCCGATGATGGGCGGCGGCACGATTTTGCACGAGGCAATTCGGATGGGGGCCAACGTCATCGGCGTGGATATTGATCCCATCCCGGCGGTGCAGGCCCAAGCGACGTTGACGATGTTGCCGCTATCGCATAAGAAGAAAGTCTTTCAAGCATTTTTCCGGGCGCTCTCTGAGAGATTATCGCCGTTTTTCCGAACGACGTGCCCTGTTTGTGAACGCGAGGCTGAAGTCCAGTTCGTTTTGTATGGATTGCGTCGCAGATGTAAATGCCAAGAAGTTGTGTTTGTCGATAGCTTTCTGTTGCGGGAAAATCACGGGAAGAATATCTACATCTGCCCAATTTGTCACGAGGTGACCACCGGCCTTGATCATCGTTGTCGAAAAGAGGCGGATCGGCGCTTGGTGGAGAAGGGCACTAAGGAATGTGAGGTGTGCGGTTCGACGTTTGAGGAGATCTTGGATACACCATTTCGCGACCGATACGTTCCCTTGGTTATCGTCGGTTGGTGCCCTGAGCATGATCAGTTTTTCAAGGCGACGGATGAAGGTGATTGGGCCGTCATCGCGCGAGCGCAGGAAGCAGCGCGGCGCCTTGATTTTGGCGAAACTGCGCACTTCCAAGTTCCATCTGGTCCCAAATCTGATGATCTGCTGGCCCGCGAGGTGACCTCTTTTCAGGAGCTTTTCGCTGCGCGCCAGTTGCTCTATTTGCATACCTGCACGACATTATTGAAGGAGTTTCCTTACGAGGATCGTCTTTGGTTAGCCCTGTTGATCTCGACCTCGTTAGATTTCAATTCGCTTCTTTGCGGTTACAAGGGCGCCGGCATCCGACGCCCCGGCGCGATTCGGCACGTCTTCTCACATCACGCTTATGCTTTTCCTTATACCGCGCTGGAGAATAACCCCATCTTCTCTCGAAAACGCTCCGGTACGCTGCGACGTCTCTTCTCCGATCGCATCGTGCGTGCGGGACGCTGGGCCGTCGCGCCGGTTGAGCGGTACATCGAAGGCGACCGCCGAGCTAAGGTCACGGTGCAAGGTGAGATTGATGGCGGGACGCCGGTGAGTGATTGGGAACTATTGCAGCAAGGGATGCGCAAG
>JAAAOZ010000455.1 GCA_009908585.1 Chloroflexota bacterium | reverse complement strand
ATCGGCGGGGGAAAACGGCCGCCCAGCCCCAGGCGAAGAGCAAGGCGAACGAGGCCATCGCCGGGAAGAGCAGCCGCCCATAGGCCCAGGTCGCCGTACGCGTCCAGTAGCCCAGCAGGAGCGCGGCGAAGGTGACGGGCCAACTGAGGAGAATCACCCAGGTCGCGGCGTCGGCATCGAAGCGCCAGGGGCGAAAACGTCGCAGGAGCCACAGGAGGCTCGCGCCCAGGCTGAGGCGTCCCCACCAGACGAGCAGATCGCCCAGCTTTGTGCGGCTGACGAAGCTGCGGGCCGGATTGGCCCAGAACGTGTGCTCGATGCTGAGCAGGTCGGCGAAGAAGCGGTTGATCGAGAGCGGGTCGTGATAGACGAGGGCGTTGCGCGCGTACCATCCGCCGCCGATGAGCAGCGCCACGCCCAAGATGACGAGGCCCTCGCGCACCAGGTCGCGATCCCAGCCGCGATGGATCAGCAGGAGCGCCAGCGCCGTCAGTGGGAAAAAGACCAGGCCGCTGACCTTGGTGAGGCTGGCGAGGCCCAACATCGCGCCGGTGAGGAGCGCGAAGTGGCGAAACGGCCCCCGTCGCAGCCGGCGGATCAGCAGCAACAGCGCCACGGTTCCGAAGAAAGCGACGGGGACATCATTGTTGATGGCGGTGGCTAAGTAGAGAAATTTCGGGTGGAAGCCGACGATGGCCGCCGCGACGAAGGACAAACGCGCGTCGTCGGGCGCGATCTGCCGGGCGATGAGGCCGGTCGCCAACATCGCGCCCAGGCCGAAGAGCAGCGAGACCGCACGGCTGCCGATCACCACGGGCGTGAGGTGCGGTGGATGGAGAAAGACGTTGCGGTTATCGTTGCGCTGGCCCGGCACGGAGTGATACATATAGGGGTTGACCTCCAGAAGCCTCTCCGGCTGATCTGTCAGAGGAAGCCACGACGTCGCCCCCGCCGCTAAGAGGTAGTAGAGCGGCGGCTGCTTGTACTCGGAGGGGAAGCCATCCGCAAAGCTCAGCGGCGGCAAGGCGCGCTGCTCCCGCAGATAGAGGATGTAGCCATAGTGCCCGTCCTCATCCGGCTTCTCAAACCCCGGCGTGATGAGGATGAACATCGCGCCCGTGATGAGATAGAGCACCACCAAGCCCATTAGCGGTAGTGTCTGGATCTGTTTGGAGAATTTGCGCACCTTAGATAGTCCCTTCATCACTCAAGCTAAATCTGATCTCCCAAAAACACATTCAGCGATTATACCACGTTCGCCTTGCCAAGGAAGACGGGTGGGGGGCACAGTCGCCAAAAGCAGTATCTACATCAATCCATAACTAATTTACCATGCACAAGAGCCTCCGCATCCACGACAATAAAGCACAAGACCTGCTCAAAAATGCAGTTTTGGCCCTTCGACACGTCCTTTTCTCCTCCCCCAAGCCAAAACTGCCAAGGTGGGTTTCACGGTCACCAAAAGCAGCATCTACATCGATCCATAATTAATTCACCATGCACAAAAATCTCTGCATCCTTAGCAAGTGAAACCCACCCTGCAACCTTCTCTTAACCATCCCGTAGTATATCATGAAACCAGCTTACAAGTGATACTTACAGGAGGAGTAAAATGTATAAGAAACCGAACCAGATCGTGATGATGGGCCTGATCGCAGCCACGCTGCTGATTACGTTGGGATGCTCTATTGCCACCGGGCTGAACTTCGATACCGTGGAGATTGGCGAGGTACAGACCAAAACCGAGACCGTCGAACTGGGCGGTGCGGAGGATGTGCGCGTCAGCGTGAAGATGGGCGCGGGCGAACTGAGCATCGAGCCGAGCGAGGAAGACAACAGTCATCTGATGGATGCGGAGTTCACCTACAACGTCGCCTCCTGGGAGCCACGGGTCTCCTACGAGATCAACGATGACCGAGGGCGGTTGTCCATTCGCCAGCCGAACACGGATGAATTCGTGATGAATGGCGGTTTGCGCTACGAGTGGGATCTGCGCTTCCGAGATGACGTGCCGCTCTCGCTGCGGATCGAATGCGGCGCGGGCGACAGCACGCTTGATCTCGGCGGACTTGACATCCCGCGCTTGGATATGAAACTGGGCGCCGGGAACGCGAACGTGGACTTCAACGGCAACACCAGCCTGGAGCGCCTGGAATTCGATCTCGGCGCAGGCGATCTCGACTTAGACCTGACCGGCGATTGGGAACACGATGTGGATGTCGACATTCAGGGCGGCATCGGCAAGACCAACCTGCTCCTGCCGAAGGAGATCGGCGTGCGCGTCGACATCACGCAAGGCGTGGGCGATATCGAGACATTGGGCCTGCGGAAACGCGGCGGCGATTACGTCAACGAGGCCTACGAGAACGCTGACGAGATCATCGAGATCACCATCCAAGCCGGGATCGGCGCCATTAAGATGGAGGTTGAGGACTAACCAAATCCATCAACCTAAAAAGCACACAACCAGCGCCCAGGGTCGGGGAAATCCCCGGCCCTGGGTCATTTTTGGGCGGGATTCCCTGTAGAGACGCAAGATCTTGCGTCTCTTTGGTTTCTACGATGAACGCCGCAGCCACACGGAGACGGCTAAGGCCAACGCGAAGGCATACGCCAGGTCGATCACGAAATAGGATGCATCGACGAGGCCATGCGCCAAGAAATCCGCCATCGCGCCCATCATCCCCAGGGCCAGCGCCCGCCGCCTAAGATCCAACGTATCTCTGCTGCGCAAGGGCCACATCCGCCGCCAGAAGGCGATCTGGAACCACCCCGCCACCAGCAGCCCGCCGAGGCCCAGCCGCACCGCGTAATCGAAGAGGAGATTGTGCGGATGCGAGAGGTTGAACTCCTCCCACGCCGTCGGCAGGACGTAGCGGGTGCGATAGGCGTAGAGGAAGTTATCCAGCCCGACGCCCACCCACGGGTGATCGCGGAGCATCGCCCAGGAGCTGTGCCACAGCGCGATGCGAAAGCCCGTCGTGCCGCTGGAGAGATCAAGCAGGCCGGCGAAGCGCGGCGTGCGCAATAGCGGAATCAGTGCGATCAGCCCCAGGGCCAACGCGGCCAGCGTGATCCGCCGCCAGCGCGGGCCGGCCAACATCCCCATCACGAAGAACGCCGCCGGGAGGCCCACGACGATCGCGCCCTTGGAGAGGCTGAGCAGCAGCGCCAGGCCAATGGGTAGCAGCGCGAGCGCGTAGGCCACGCGCCGTCGATCCCGCCAGAACGCTCGCCACGCGCCAAACGGCGATGTGCCTCCCCACAGGACGATGGCCAGCGTCAGGGGCAGCACGCGCCCCAGGTAAAGGCCCACGTTGTTGGGCGAGCCGTAGACGCTGTACAGGCGCCGAATCCCGCCCTCGGCGGTGATCACGTCGCCGAGCAGGAAGTACTGCACCAGCCCCACCCCACCGACCATCACGCCGCTCAGCACGAACGCATCGATGATGCGCCAGCACTCGCG
>JAAAOZ010000026.1 GCA_009908585.1 Chloroflexota bacterium | reverse complement strand
GGTATGATTAGGAAAAGTGTCAACCTATTTGTGAGTCATTCACGTTTTTGATCATGAAAGTGGGGCGCCTGAAGCAAAACCACAGAATCCATTAGAAGTAGCGCTTCTGTTCTCAGTTAGAAATGGTTTCCCCAGTTGATTTTTGCCACATTAGGCCGTTCCAAGAAAATAAGTCTCCCAAAAACGGTCAGTTTTCTGAGGAGAAAGCATCAGGTTTGGGAGGTTTTAATTTCTGGAACTACCTTAGGGTCATTAGGACTTACGCAAGACGGGCGATTCCCGCGTAGAGAGCGTATGTTAAGATAACCGTATGGTAACTGTTTAGTTTGATGAGTAATGCACCACGCCTAGCGAATACCTTGGCCCTCCTGTGGCCCTCAGGCCCCATGGCCGAGGGAGGAAAAAGCATCAGGTTTGGGAGGTTTTAATTTCTGGAACTACCTAGGTGAGTCCAAATTTTAAAACCTCCTAAATAATGGGCAGATCCCTCTGAAAATCGTTTGTAGTTGGGAGGTTTATTTTCTTGGGACGGCCCTAAGCGCAAGTCAACTGAAGTTGACTCCATTTCTACACGGGTTATTTACAGTCGGTCTTTAGCCGACTTCAGCTCTTAGCCTGCGATTTATCCGCAGGCGCAGGCGGCGTAAGCTGCCTTTTCCGATGATCAAGCCTTACACCCGCCAGTCAGATGCGACTTGTGTAAGTCCTAGTCATGTTATATGATAATCTAGATCAGGTGGGATAGTGTTAGTTTTGTGTAGCAATCTGGTGGCAACTTTATAATAACTTTGGCTCTTGTTGGTTTTTAGGTGAAATTGGGTGCGAATGATGATCATACTCTCGTTACACTGAGTTTCACGGAGTTTTTCACGGAGATACATAGAGAGAGTCATTTCTCTGTGCCTCTCTGTGCCTTCTAGGTAATTCTCCGTGTCCCAATTAAACCGCTATGATGAACAAGGGTTGATTTCACCCAATTTCCTATATGAGCCAATAACTTTAGTGTATTTCGTGGACGCATTGCTATGTTTGATTCTTTCCCCGCTTCTGCTTCGTTTGCCCAGTCCCCCTTCTACTTGAAATTTATCGATATAGCTGTAGACTAAGGTAGTTCCAGAAATTAAAACCTCCCAAACCTGATGTTTTTCCCTCTGAAAACTCCCCGTTTTTGGGAGACTTATTTTCTTGGAACGGCCTAAGGGTAAATAGTCATATTAAGGAGGCTGAGATGCCATTTCGAGTGGGACCGATGGAGTTGGTTTTGGTGTTGTTGCTGGCGCTGTTGATTTTCGGGCCGGATCGGATTGCAAAGTTGGGCGGCGAATTGGGCAAGAGCATCAGCGCATTTCAGAGAGAGATGAAGAAAGAGAACGAGGACACGGAAGAGGAAAGTTCGACATCGGAGGCGGCGTAACGCAAGCGAAGTCGGATTCGGTCTGAATGGGTGGCGTCTTTGCGGGCGCCGCCTTTGTTTTTGTGATGATAAATTAGGGTTTATGGGGTTGCGTTTATGGAGTTTTTGAACGTTGGTCCCGGCGAGTTGTTGGCGCTGGCGCTCATCGGATTGATTTTGTTCGGGCCTGAGGATTTATTGCGGATCGCGCGGACGTTAGGCGGCTATATTCGCTCCGCACAGCAGATGTGGCGCGAGGTGGCCGGTCAGCTCGAGGTAGATCTCGCGGATATTGACGCGGCGACGAAGACGGATTCCTCCAAGCCGAATAAGCCTCAGGCCGGCGACAACCCAGCGTCCGAGATTGCGCTGCCCGCATCTCCTCAGATCGGTGGTGAGCCGGAGACCATCATTGAGGATGAGTCCGCTGAAGCTGCGGCATCTGCTGATGAATCTGATTTCGAAGCCGAGGATGAGGGCGCGTAGATGGGCGAGCATGAAGAGATCGCAGTGAACGAGCAGGAGGGCCAAGAGGCCGGAGAGGTCGAGGAACAGGCCCAGGAGATGTCGCTTCTGGAGCATATCGGTGAACTACGTATCCGCCTGATCCGGGCCGTTGTTGCTCTGATCATCGGCGCGCTGATTGGTCTGCTCTTTTCCGATCGGGTCATCGAAGTATTGGTATGGCCTTTGCGGGAGAGCGAGTTGATTGTCCTCAGCCCCACCGAGGCATCGGTCATCTATTTCAAAGTGGCGCTCTTTTTGGGCTTTTTGATCGCGCTGCCCTATATCCTTCACCAGATCTACGGCTTTCTCGTGCCGGGATTGTATCCCAATGAGCGGCGCTTGCTGCTGTTGGGTATCCCTGCGGCGATCGTGTTGTTTGCGCTGGGGGCGCTCTTCACGATGACGGTGCTGATTCCCTTCAGTATGCCGGTGTTGATGGGGTTCCTGCAGGACGTCGTCCAGCCGACCTACTCGTTGGATTTGTACCTCTCGTTTGTGACGACGGTGCTCTTTTGGATGGGTTTGCTCTTCCAGACGCCCTTAGTCGTCTACGGGCTGGCGCGCGCGGGAATCGTGGCGCCGGAAGCCTTGAAGAAGGCGCGACGGCTTGTTATCTTCGCGGCGGCCCTTCTGGCTGCGATTATCACGCCGACAACGGACCCGGTGACGATGTTGCTGGTCACGGGGCCGTTCATCGTTCTCTACGAGGTGGGCATCGTGTTGGCCCGCCTCGCCGTGCGGCAGAGAGGTGAATCTTAGGGTCGCGGTTAGCGGCGAGGCTTCTGGAGAAGTTGGGTCTTTTGGGTTTTGCCGGATAATCCCCTAAGCGGTCCTAAAAGCAGTGAAGATTTGCGCGTTTGTGGGGATCACAGACCTTTTTCGCGTCGCTACTGGGTTGTGGGTGGGGATAGTATAATTGCACCCGGCGAATTCCTGAAGAGCCGCTGTTATAAGTTCGACAAAAAATCGGCGCGGAGATTAGGAATGATCTTCGCGCCGTTGGTGTTGTTGCGATCTGTCTCCAGTTTCTCCCATTCGCTTCTCATGTGGACGTCATCCGATCTTTCTCTTAGCGCTGGGTTGCCAATCATCAATATGGGTTTGACCGTCATCTTTTCCTCCTTGGGTTAGGTCTGTTTGATCGTGTCGCGTGCCGCAGCGAGGGTGGGGGCCAAATGGGGTGCGCGAGGTGGGTACGCGGGGTCGAGATCTGCGGCCAACTTATCGAAGGTCTTGCAGCTTCGTTGGATGAGGGCTAAGATGCCGTCGCTGGAGCTTATCCCGGCGCTCCATGCCAAGCGCTCGACGACCTCATTGCCCCAGCCGCCGGGCCGATGGATGGTCGTGCGCTTCTCGCGGTCGCGCCGGATTATCTGCAGGACGAGCGCGTCTTGCGCGAGATCGAGCGCCAGATGCGCGCCGATGAGCCAATCGTTCCGCACGACCTTGGTGATCGCCGCCGCTGTCTTGAAGGTGAAGGTGTCCGCCAGCGCCGCGATTTGCTCGGTGGGTGGGTCTTGATAGGCGGCGGACGCGGGCAAGGCCGCGATCTGCGCCGCCAACGCC
>JAAAOZ010000271.1 GCA_009908585.1 Chloroflexota bacterium | reverse complement strand
TTTTAGGAGCAGCTATGCACATCTTGAAAGTCGTCACTATCGGGTTTCTAATTTTGGAGATCAGCAATGTCATCGTGCTATATTTCTTCCCCGGCTCGAAGAATGCCAATGGCGTGGGAGTCTTCAAGGCCTGGGAAAAATCAAAGCTCGATACTGAGATCCATCATTTTGTCAGGTATTTGGTCAACTGGGTCGCCGGCGCCAAACTCATCTTTATTCTGTTGTTGCTGGTGCTGCTTACCACGGCTGACGAACCCCAGTTGATTTGGATGGGCGTCGCGCTGATGGTTTCGATTGCCTCCTTCTTTTGGCGACTCTTCCCGCTGATTCGCCAGATGGATCGCGCGAACGAAATTGAGCCGGCCAATTATTCGCTGATCTTGGGTTGGATGATTTTTGCGTTTATCTTCGTCTTTCTGAGTGCTATCATCGTCACGGTAATAATCTGAGTGATGGGGCAGCTATCAGCGCATCTTCAATGCGCTGGGGGGTTGTCGTCCGGCCCGAAATAGAATGGCGCGTCATTGTTGGACTCGTCCCCGGAGGCTCGACTCGCGGCCCGTTAGGCGGTGGCTTTCAGTAAGATCCATCCATCATGATTCAGTGTGGTATACTGGGGGCAGAACTAGAAAGGTGATCTGCTTTAACTTCATACGAGGAGTAGTGGTTATGGAAGCCTATAAATTTGAAACGACAGTTCAGAAAGATGGCGTCATTCAGATCCCCGAAATGTCCCGATGGACCGACCGGCGGGTTGAGATTATCGTGGTGATCCAGCCCTCAGTTGCGCGAGAAGCTGAAGCGTTGCCATCCGCCGCGGCTTTTATTGACAAGTGGCGCGGGTTTCTTGCTGGGAACGACCCAGATCAATTGCGCAGCCAATACTTGCAGGAAAAATATAAATGAAGGTTCTCTTGGATACGAACGTCATCTTGGATATTGCGCTAGAGCGTCAGCCATTTGTTGCCTCGGCGGTTCGTTTGTTAGAAATCGCGCCACAGGCTAATCTGGAATTTTATATGACGGCCACGACTATCACCGATCTGTACTACATCACCCAGAGAGCCACCGATCGCGCCACTGCACGCAGCTTTATTGTGGACTTGATGCAGTTTGTCCAAGTCATTGGGGTAGATGAAGCGGTCATCCGAAAGGCGCTTAAATCTACAATCGTTGATTTCGAGGAGGCTGTGCAAGAAAGCGCGGCGCATACACAAGCTATCCAGGTCATCGTGACCCGTAATGAGTCTGATTTTGGAAACTCGACGTTAAAGGTTCACAATCCTGAATCATTGCTGGCGTTTTTGGGGATTGGGTAGCACAGGAAAAGAAAGCTGTATTGGCGTCAATCCAGATTCAAAAGAAGCTGATCAAAATCCAATCTCAAGAGGTCGATGAAGCCATCATTGGCCTCTTGGCTTTTCTGCGTTTAGGCCGTTCCAAGAAAATAAGTCTCCCAAAAACGAGTTGTTTTCTGAGGAGAAAGCATCAGGTTTGGGAGGTTTTAATTTCTGGAACTACCTTAGCGGCGGGGAGGACGCGGGCGCTTTAGCCGATGCATGCGCATTCTCCAATCGATTTTTGGGACAGTCATCGTGACAGATGAAGCTCACGTTGCATTCGTAGCAGAGTTGGGACGCAGCGCGCGCCATCGAGCGGGCGCGCGCATTGGCGATCAGAAGTACGCGCGGAGCCGGGCCGCCGCTTCGCGCACCTGGGCCGTCGGCGCGGTGACGGAGAAGCGCAGGTAGCCCTCGCCGCCCGGCCCGAAGAAGGCGCCTGGCGCCACGGCGACGCCCGTCGCGTAGAGGAGATCGCGGGCCAGCGCCTCGGAGGTCGCGTTCGCCGGGATCGGCGCCCAGAGGTAGAGCGTGGCGCGCGGTTTCGGCGCGTCGAAGCCGACGGCGGTCAACGCCTCGTGCAGCAGCGCCAAGCGCTCGGCGTAGATGGCGTTGCGCTGCGCGACCCACGCCGGATCGGTTCGCAATGCGGCAGCGGCGGCCTCCTGGATCGGGCGGAAGTGCCCGGAATCGAGGTTGGATTTGAGCTGCGCCAGCATCGCCAAGACCTCCGCGTTGCCCACCGCCATGCCGACCCGCCACCCGGCCATGTTGTACATCTTCGAGAGCGAGTTGAACTCCACGGCGATCTCCCGCGCGCCGGCGATCTGGAGCACGCTCGGCGCGACGTAATCCCCATAGGTGACATCGCTGTAAGGCGCGTCGTGACAGAGGAGCAGCCCGTGGGCGCGCGCGAAATCGACGACCTCCTCGAAGAAGGCCCGGTCGGCGACGGCGCCGGTGGGGTTGTTGGGATAGTTGAGCCAGAGCAATGTGGCGCGGTCGGCGATCTCGTCGGGCACGGCGGCTAAATCGGGCAGGAAGCCGCGCTCGGCCCGCAACGGTAGCGCGTAGGTCTCAGCCTCGGCCAGGCGCGCGCCGCGCGTGTAGGGCGCATAGCCGGGATCGGGCAGCAGGACGAGATCGCCGGGATCAAGGATCGCCAGGGAGAGCAGTACCAGCCCCTCCTTGGAGCCGATCAGCGGCACGATCTCGCGCTCAGGATCGAGTGGCACGTCGAAGCGCTCGGCGTAGTGCGCCGTCATCGCTTGGCGCAGCGCCGGGATGCCGCGATAGCCGGCGTAGCCGTGGCCATCGGCGCGGCGCACGCCTCGACACAGCGCGTCCACCACGGTTTCGGGCGGCGGGAGATCGGGGTTGCCGATGTCCAAGCGGATGATATCGCATCCAGCTTGGCGCGCCCCGGCGATCTCCTCGTTCCAACGCGCGAAGGGGTACGCCGGGAGTTGGTGCGTTCGCCGGGCGGATTTAACGCGCCACATCGTTGTCCCCTCCTTCCAGATGATCCATCAGCGCTTGCAGGCCCAGCAGATAGCTCCGCCAGCCGAAGCCACAGATTTGCCCCACGCAGACGGGCGCCAGCAGCGAGGTGTGGCGGAAGGCCTCGCGCGCGTGGATGTTCGAGAGGTGAACTTCCACCGTGGGGAGCCTGGCGCCGGCGATGGCATCTCGCAGCGCGACGCTGGTGTGCGTGTAGGCGCCCGGATTGATGAGCACGCCATCGGCCCAGCCCATGGCCTCGTGGAGCGCGTCGACCAACGCTCCCTCGTGATTGGACTGGAGCATCCGCAGCGTGGCGCGATCCTTGGCCGCGTCCTCAAGATGCGCGTCGATTTGGGCCAGCGTCGTGCGCCCGTAGGTCTCCGGCTCGCGCTGCCCCAACAAATTCAAATTCGGCCCGTGCAACACTAAGATTTTCAACATTTCCTCGCCTCCATCTTCTAACCTCCAACTTCTAACTTCATTAGTGTCTTAAAGTTTTCGCCGCTTGGCCGCCTGCGAATGAATTCGAGGCTGATACATAAAACCCGTTAAAAACGGGAATGGTTCAAGGGGTAGTGGAAATCGGTTTACACTTTTGTTTTGCGTAGAAATTCAATATCTTTAAAAAACAGAGGCCTGGCGAATAAATTCGCGGCTACATTTACGAAAC
>JAAAOZ010000299.1 GCA_009908585.1 Chloroflexota bacterium | reverse complement strand
CCTATAGTCATCACATCACCTTCGCCGGCGTCACACACTGCTGGCCCTGGTACTTGCCGTCCCGGTCAGCGTAACTGACCTCGCAGCGGCTCGCGCCACGAATGAAGAGCACCTGCGCGATTCCCTCATTTGAGTAGATTTTCGCCGGCAGCGGAGCGGTGTTGCTGATCTCGATGGTGATGTAGCCGTGCCAGCCCGGCTCCAGTGGCGTGAAGTTCGTCACAATGCCACAATTATGAACAAATACACCAGCTTCCAGTGCAAAATTCCCCGCTTCAGGGACAGTCAAACAGTATGCATCATGGTCACCGGGCAACTCTCGAATCGCTTGCACTTTGTGATTCTTCCTTTGACCCTTGAATTCTTTTATTACTTCAGGGAAACGACGAAAGACCGACCGGTCGCACTCCAACAATCGTGCCGCTCCTCGGATCGAGCCGGTTGCATCTAGCGCAGCACGCACTCCCTCCGCTGTAATATCGTGCCGTGTACGCACCTGACGCATAATCTCACGCTGGCGATCTCGGCGTGCCTCACTGGCCCGCTCCCACATCTCCTTCGATCGCTGACTCTGAATCTTCCTTCGTTCAGGATGTTCTTGCCAATACTCTTCCATCCGCTCACGCTGCTCTTGCCGGGCTTCAATAGAACGCCAATATTTACGGCGCTTCTCTAACATTTCTTCACGGGCTTCAGCATATTCATCCTCATGCCAAAAATTCAGCACGCGCTCACGTTGGACATCAGAATAATGCTCTCGCCAATCCGGATCTTCAGCAAGTCGAGCCAATGCGTCACGGATAGCCTCGCTATGCCCATCAGGATCAAAATCTTCACCATATGTTTCTGCATTATGATGACGGATATGCTCCGAAGCTTCAACTCGTGTAATATTCAAAGGTAAGTTGTTGGTACGGTTATGGTCTAGGTGGTGACGATGTGTATCAGGTATATCTTCATACACATCATGCCGTAAATTCCATTCATCGGCCAAACGATGCGTAGGATAAAGATGCCCATTTAACGGTTGATAAACAACCTCATATCCACGTACAAGTTGCCGGTGGAGCGGCATCAGTGAATCTCCAGAGCGAATATCGGCCGCTTGTAACATTCGACCATCCCTGGTCAAGAATCGATGGTCTGGCGTACAGTGAATCAACGAATCATTATCTAATCTGATTTCCAACAGAGCATCTCGGCCCACATATCGCGGAGCTTCCAATAGCGATATGATAACACGCCCAAAACGCCCTATACTGTATCCCCAGAATAATTCGCCCTCCTCAGCACGCCGGGCCATTTCTTCCAAGGTAGGTGAAGTACCATCTACCAGCGCGACTTTTGTATCTCCCCGGAAACACCGTGCATAGGTCGATTTTCCGAGCACGGCGCCCAGCACATCGCGCGGCATGCGGATATACTCGAGGCTGCGCGCCAGCGCGAAGGAGTTGGGCGGGATGATGCAGACCTCGCCTCGAAAATCAATCATCGCGCCCGTATCCAGCGCTTTGGGGTCCACCACGGCGAGATCGCCCTTGCCGGACGTGAAGACCTTGAACTCGTCGGCCACGCGGATGTCGTAGCCATACGAGGAAAGGCCGTAGGAGATCACGCCGTTGCGCTTCTGTCCATCAAAAAATGGCTCGATCATCTGGTGATCCAATGCCATTTCACGAATCCAACTATCAGGTTTCAGTCCCATAAAAATCCTTTCTTACATTGTCCTTACATTGTTTCTGGCGCGTCCATGCCCATGAGATGCAAAACGCGGGCGAGGACGGTCTTTGCAGCGCGCGCCAACATCAAGCGGGCGTGGGAGAGATCAGCGTCGGCAGGATCAGAGGAGACGATGCGACAGTTATGGTAGAAGATGTGGAAGAGCGCGGCCAGTTCGCGGGCGTAGGCCGTGAGGTGATGCGGCGCGCGATGCTCAGCGGCCACGTCGATGATCTCCGGCAGCGCCAACATCTTGCGGATCAGGTCCAGCTCGCTGGGATGGGTGAGCAAGGCGGGGTCGCCGATGACGTCAGGGTCCCAGCCGCGCTCGGCAGCGTGCCGCAGCACTCCCGCGATGCGCGTGTGCGCGTATTGGACGTAGTAGACAGGATTGCGATCCGACTCCTCGACGGCCAAGTCTAGGTCGAAGTCCAAGGTCACGTCGGCGGTGCGGGTCAGCATCATAAAGCGGATGGGGTCCGGGCCGACCTCGTCGATTAGCTCGCGCAGGGTGACGAATTCGCCGGAGCTTTTGGACATCCGCACCTCTTGATCGCCGCGCCGGAGCGTGACCAACTGATAGAGGATCAGCTCCACGCGCGCCGGATCGATGCCCAGCGCCTTGGCCGCCGCCTTGACGCGCGGCACATCGCCGTGGTGATCGGCGCCCCAGATGTAGATCGCGCTGTCGAAATCGCGGACGACCAGCTTATCCCACAGGTAGCAAACGTCGGACATCAGATAGGTGGGGCGATCCTCGGGGTTGGGGATGACCTCGGCGGAGCGCACGAGCACGGCGTCCTGGTCAAGATCGGGATGCGAGAACCAGACGGCGCCCTCTTTGTCGACGATGTAACCATCCTCGCGCAGGCGCGCCATCATCTGCTCATAGAGCGAGGGATCGCCCTGATAGAAGTCGCGCTCGTGGCGCCAGGTATCGAAGTGGATGCGCATCCGCGCCAGATCCTTCTCGACGCCGGCCAACACGCGCTCGATGCCCCATGCTGAGAATTCCCGGATCGCCTGCTCGGGATCCATCTCCACGAAGCGCCGGCCCGACGCATCCACCAACTCCTGGGCCATCGCCGTGACGTACTCACCAGGATACTTCTCCTCTTCGAAGGACGGCGGCGGCGCATCTAAGAGCGATAGATAGCGCATGTAGATGCTGTAGCCCAGCTTACGCGCTTTGGAGCCGTGGTCGTTGACGTAATACTCGCGCTCGACGGCGTACCCGGCCGCCGCGAGCACGGCCGCCATCGCGTCGCCTAAGACGGCGTTCCGAGCAGAGCCGATGGTCAGCGGGCCAGTGGGATTCGCGCTCACGAACTCGACCTGCACGCGCTCGCCCGCCCCGACGTCTAAGTTGCCCCATGCCTCGCCCATCTCCAGAATCACCGGCGCTTGCTGTGCCAGCCAGCCTTCATCCAACGTGAAGTTGATGAAGCCCGGCGGCGCCGCCTCGATCCCGCTGATGTATTCCACGGCGGGGATGTGCGGGGCCAGCGCCTCCGCGATCTGGATCGGCGCGCGATGCAACACCCGCGCCAGCCCCATACAGACCGGAGAGCCGTAATCGCCGTGCGCCTCGTGCCGGCTGGGCGTCACCGGAATCTCCTTCGGGATGTCAAAGACATCCAGAGCGCCCGCTGCCTGCGCCGCTTGCAGGCCCTCGCGCACCAGATCGGCGATCTCTCGTCGCATAATTTTTGTGTAGGTCATCAAATGATTGCTCCTCTAAAGTAAAAGTAGGGCGGATTGGGAATCCGCCAGTCGGAATGGCATTCCGACCTAC